>JAQTOT010000203.1 GCA_028713145.1 Methylococcales bacterium | reverse complement strand
AAGGCTGTAATCTTGTTCATGACACAGCACCAATTGTCTTTTTTTATCGGTGGAATCTTTGTATTGCCAAAGACAAGGGCAGAACACAATGGCATATTCCAAGCCTTTTGAGCGGTGCATGGTGACGATATTGACCGCATCTTCGTCGCTTTCAAGGCGTAATTGCTGACTTTCTGCGCTGTCGATTTTTTTTGCTAGCGCGTTGGTGATAGAAAGTCGCAACCATTCGAGCGTTTTTTGTGGCGATAAATGTTCATCTAGCGCGGCTTCTTGCAACAACTCTAAAAGATGATGAATGTTTGTTAATTCGCGCTCGGCAAGCGGTGTTTTAGCGAGTTGGGAAGTCACATTTTCGGTCGCCAAAAACGTGTGCATCATCGCCATCAAGCCCAGTTTTTGCCACTGCTCGTGATAATTTAAAAACTTAGCGAGCCATGAATCTAAAGCATTTTCGTCATTGATGATTTTATAAAACGCTTGTCCATGCGGAATGCTGGCAAACCAATTTAGTGTCAGCGCGTGTTTCACCGCATCCATGTCGCTCGGATGCGCGACAGCGTTTAGCAAGGTGTATAGCTGTTTCGCTTCACTTGTTGTGAAAACCGATTCCGTGCTGTTCAAAACCGATGGCACACCAGCGTCGCGTAACGCATTTTGAAAGGCTTTGGCTTCTTTATTTTTGCGAACCAAAATGGCGATATTTTTGGGTTTTAACGATTGTTTTTCGCCTGATTTCACTAGCGAAAAATCGCTTTGCAATAACTGCAAAATTTCTTCGACCACGGCAAAACGCAACTGCTCTTCAACTGTTTTTTTTGCTTGCGTTGACCAGTATTCACCAGTTTGAGGAAGTAAATGCAAAAATTTCAACGGCGGCAACGGCGCATTTTCAAAATAAATCGCGCCTTTCTCGTGTGAATTGGCAGGTTCAACTTCGTTAAATTCGAGTTCTTGAATCAAAAACGGATTTTCACGCGCGAATAATTGATTGACGGCTTTCACTAAATCGGGATGTGAACGCCAATTTTGTGCGAGTGTAAAAGACGTATTTGCACTATGTTTGGCGTTCAAATACGAGTAAATATCTGCGCCACGAAATTTATAAATCGCTTGTTTAGGGTCGCCAATCAAATATAAATACTGACTTTGCGAAGCGAAAAGGGTTTTAAAAATAAACCATTGGCTGCTGTCGGTATCTTGAAACTCATCGATTAACGCGACCGTGAAACGTTGCCGCAATTCTTGAATGAGTTGCTCTGATTTATTTTCGCCACGCAATGCTTCATCAAGGCGAATAATCAGATGGTCAAAGGTAAGGGCGTTTCGTTGCAACAAACGTTGGTCGATTTCGCGGCGCAAGGTTTCTAATAACTGACAACGCAACATCAAACCGCATTGTTCAAAAAGCGGTTTTAAGTCATCGAAAATTTGCGTGTTTAAATCTAATTCAGCAAAAAAAACAGGCTGATTTTTGGCTGAAACTTTCTTTTTATTTAAGGCTTTTAAAATCCCGTCGGTCGTTAAAAAATCGAGTATTTCTTTGTTAATTTGAGAACTTTCGCCATTTAACCATTTTTCTAATGCGGTGAATTTTTCGTCTGCCCCTTTGTTGAAATTGTCTAAGACACTGTTAAGTTTTTCACGGCAACGATTAAATTCTTCACGAGCATTTATTTTTACAATTTTAAGTTCATCCAAAAGCGTATCGATATTTTTAATTTCAGTTGGATAAATGGTGACGTGATGCCCAATTTTATTCACGCTTTCGAGTAATTTATCAGGCGTTTTGTAATCCATTGTCAAAATCGCCGCATCTTCGGCGTTGCGTTGATAAATTTGTTTGCGCCAAAAATCATCCGCACAACTTTGGGTAATTTGCACTAAATCATCGGTCAACTCGGCATTAAAAAGTTGTCCACTTTCGAGCGCGTGTTCACGCAACACTTTTTGGCAAAAACTGTGAATCGTGAAAATACTCGCTTGGTCAATTGAAAGTAGCGCAATTTGCAAACGGTGTTCGATTTCACTATTTTCAATCGGCAAAGAATCGAGCCAATTAAAAAGCGAGTCCTCTCCCCCCTTTGAAGGGGGGCTGAGGGGGATGTGCTTTAAAGCCTGTTTTGCTTCGACAAGTCGCAAGCGTACACGTTCGCGCAATTCTTCGGTTGCGGCTTTGGTGAATGTAACGACTAAGATTTTTTCAATCGGTAAATTTTTTTCAACCACAAATCGCAACACCAGCATTGCTAAAGTATAGGTTTTGCCTGTACCTGCGCTGGCTTCAATCAGATTTACGCCCGAACTCAGCGGCGTGTTTAATGCGTCGAAAAAAGTTGTTTTCATTTTTGAGATGTCACGGATTCACAAAACGTTTGTGAATCCGTGCAAAAGAAGGGCAATTATTTTGCAGGTTCAGCAGCAGGAGCTGGTGTTGCTGCTTCAGCAGGTGCTGGTGCAACGGCTTCTTCTGCTTTTGCAGGTTCAGCGGCAGGCGCGACTTCTGTTTTAGCAGGTTCTGCTGTTGGTTGAACAGATTCAACAGTTGCAGGTGGTGTTGCAGGTTTTTCTTCCGCAGGAAGTAACACTTCAACTTTTGCTGCGTTGCGTAAATCTTTCAACATTCCTTCTACTTTTTGACGTTGCAAGAATGGTGCAAGTTGGTCTTTTACTGCATCCAAAGGTGGTGGTGTTTGTGGACGTGAATCTTCACGCAAAATAACGTGATAACCAAATTGGGTTTGCACAGGCGTTTTGGTGTATTTGCCGTTTTCTAACGCAGCAACCGCTTCTGAAAATGGCGCAACCATTTGAGCGGCTAAGAACCAACCTAAATCACCGCCGTTTTGTGCTTCTTTGCCGTCGAGTGATAATTTATTCGCTAATTTTGCGAAATCGCCGCCTTTGTCTAATTCAGCAATGATTTTTTTCGCTTCTGCGTCGGTTTTTACCAAAATATGACGCGCTTTGAATTCTTCACCTTTTTCAGCGGCGACTTTAGATTCATATTCTTTTTTAATATCTTCATCGGTCACAGGATGTGCCGCGATAAAGTTTTGTAAATCCGTTTGTGATAACAATGCTTTTCTTGCATCGTTCAAACGCGCAACAAATTCAGGTGCTTGATCCAATTTTTTAGCTGTTGCATCTTGAATCAATAATTCACGTTGAATCAATTCTTCAACCAATTTTTCTTTTGGGAAAGTTTGACCGTGACTACGCATCGCAATTTCTTTTTCCAATTCTTCCAATGCAGATTTTGGAATATATTTGCCGTTCACAACCGCAACCGCATCAGCTTTATCAACGGTAGGTTCAGAAGCAGTTGCAACCGCAGCAGGTGTGGTCGCAGCGGTATTTGCAGGTTTATCACAGCCTGAAAGTGCCAAGCCTGCAATTAACAAAGGGAGTAATTTTAATTTCATTTAGTTTGATTCCTTGGAATGTTCAGTAGGAGTTTGGGCATTGATGCCTAAAGCATGAATGTCGTGTTTCATCATATCACCCAACGCGCCGTAAATCAGTTGATGACGTTGAACGAGGGTTTTCTTTTCAAAAGCGTCGCTCACAATCGTAATGTTGTAATGACCGCCGCCTTTTTGTGCGCCGACGTGACCTGCGTGTGCGGCACTGTTATCAATAATTTCAAGCAATGAAGGTTTTAACTGCGTCGTTAAATTGTGACGAATTAAATCAATAGTTTCGTTCATGAGGGAAAAACTTTTTTAAAAGGTTTAACAACAACGCGAGCATAAACGCCAGCGTCAACATAAGGATCGGCATTTGCCCAATTCTGCGCGTCTTCGAGGCAGGAAAATTCGGCAACCACTAAGCTACCTGTAAAACCAGCTTCGGCGGGATTTTCGCTATCAATAGCAGGATGAGGCCCAGCAAGAATTAACCTTCCCGCATCTTGCAAATCTTGCAAACGCGCTAAATGTGCTGGGCGAACTGAAAGCCGTTTTTGCAAACTGTCCGCAACATCTTCACTAATAATGGTGTAA
>JAQTOT010000202.1 GCA_028713145.1 Methylococcales bacterium | reverse complement strand
GGGTTTTGTTTGAAAATTAAGCCGCCGACTGAGCGATTGAATCACTACATCTAACTCCTTAATTGATGCTGGTTTTGTCATGTAAATATCTGCACCATTGACATAACCTTCGACACGATCTTGAATTTGCTCGCGCACTGTCATCATGATGATGCCCATATCAGGACACGTTTTTCGAATACGATTCGAGACGCTAATGCCATCTTCCCCAGGTAAATTAAGGTCGAGGATGAGCAAATGTGCTGGAAAATCTTGCAGTGTTTGGTCAAGTAATTCGGCACACGCAATTCCTCGTGCAACGTAATTAAGATTGCAAAGTGCTTCAACCGTCATTTCACGCAAATCGTCGTGATCTTCAACGACAATTATTTTTAAACTCGCATCCATAATTCAAAACAAACTGTGTTATTAACAGGCTTGAAACGTATTTCTCCCCCTAATTGATGTGCCATACCTTGAGCAATATGCAAGCCCAAACCTGACCCCGTTTTTCCATGTGCGCCTGAGGCACGATAGTATTTTTTAAATACTTTTTTAGAATCTGGAACACCTGCAATTCCCGATTCATTCGTCACTGAAATGACAATGCCTGCTTGTTTTTTATATAAAATCATTTCTGCATCGATGAAAATCGGACAATTATTTGCACCATATTTCAATGCGTTATCCACCAAATTAGTAATAATCATGCGTAAGAGTTGTTCATCTGTGCGGCAAATCGGCAAATGTTCGATGGCAAGTTTTAGACGCTCAGGTTCAGGGCAATTTGATTGTATTTCTTTTAAAACGTTTTCAATTTGATAAAAGGCAAAGTGAGGCTCAATAAAGCCATATTCTAGCCTATCAGACAATAAACACCGTTCAATAACCGAGGTGATGTCAGTAATCGAGCGCGTGACACGATTCTTTGTAGCCGTCGGCAACTCACTGATACTCAGTGCCATACTGATAACGGATATAGGAGTTTTTATTTCATGACTGAGCATTGCCGTAAAACTTTCTTGTTCATTGCGTCTTTTTATTTCCAAAGATAAAAGCAAAGCCAATGTGAGCATGATGAAAATGAAAAGCAAAGACGAGATGAACAGCCAACGGGTTTGATAATGAATTTTTTGGTCTAATTGCGCTTGCGAAAAACCTGTAATCATCACCAACGGTAACAAAGGAATTTCTTTTAAAACGTAGTAATAATTTTGTTGAAAATTTAAATTCTCTTCTGCTTTAAACCCTGCATCACTTAAAAATTTGGGTAATTGCACTTCTTGAAAAAGTGGATTCATATTGATTTGCAAAAAATCATGATTCCCCTGTAACGCAATAAAAAATTCCGTATTATCAACCAAGTAGTGATAAAAGTTTTTGAACTGTTCGAGTTCCATCACGAGAGTCACAAAACCCAGTACGGTGTGTTGCGTGTCGTATATTTTTTTTATCCACAGATAATTTTTATTTTGTTTTTTCAAAATAAGACTTTTGTTATCGGTTGTATTTTCAATTGACAACAAAAAGTCATTAGAAAGTGTGCATTCTGTCTTGCTATTACTTGCTTGCAACTTGCCTTGAATGTCAAAAATACAAATTTTATGTAATGAAAGTGGCTTAAAACGTAATGTTTTTATGAAAAGTGCAGTGTTTTTTTTACCTAATTGATTCTGCAACATTTCTACCATTTCCAATATCACATTGATTTGATTGACTAAACCGATAGTTTGTATTGCAAACGACTCATTGATTATCTTAGCTGACGAAAACATATTTGTTCTTTCAATACGCTGAAAATTAACATAAGCCACACCCACTTCGCTGATGACGACACAAAATAAAATAATGACTATCGTCCAAAGAAATAAAATTTTTCGTCTAAAGTATTCAACAAAACGCGATAACGATTTTTTTGATTGTGCGACGGGAGGATTTTGAACATCGATTTCTAACCACATCACAAATAACGTCGTCATGGTTAAGATAATAATGAACCAAAAGACGGTCAGCCAATTGGTTGGATTTGCCCCGCGAGACGAGGATTGAGAAGGTATTTCTGAAAACAGTAAGCTGATTCCTCGTGCTGCCATCCACACTGTCACAACAGCAAAAAGCAACGCGATTGCGAAAATGAGTTTGCGACGAGCATGTTTTTTTCCTACTGTAAAAAGTAATATCGCAACAGGCGCGTTCATGCACATTTCAGCAAATGAAAACACGACGCTTCGGTAAATACCGTTAGGTTGTATCAAGCCCCAATACCAAAAAGCAGGAGCGGTTAGCAATACAATTCCCCATTCCCAATTGCTTAATTTAACAGGCGTTTGTGCAATCCATGCTTTAAATCCCGCATAAATAATTGGACTAGCAGAAAGTAAAAGGATATTTGTCCCAATCACGGTCGTCCATCTTGGCAATAAATGCCCCATACCTGAAATGAACAAGCCAATCGCTAAAACACTATTTGCCATTGCCCAGCTTCGTATCAAATGAGTGTTGGTTTGAAAATGTGCGAACACAATTAAAATCAAACTCAACACTAAACTCAATCCTGAAGCGATAGTGTAAAAATGGAGTGTGTCTTGATTATAAATAGCGGCAACCTACATCATGAAAATGGTTTATAAGTGCGAATTTACCAGTCTCTTAAAGAAAAGCTAACTCAATTTTCATCGCTATTTCCATAATTCGTAGAAAATGACTTTATTTCATAGGGGTTTGCTTCTTTTCGTAGAAAAAAAGCAACTTCGCGTAGAACAAAGCAAAGGTCTTTTTAAATCCTGTCCATCATAATTTTCCAAAAATTAACCTTTCATTTTTTAGGAAAAATAATGATGACTACTCCACACAATGAAATTGTTTTTGTCGATAGCAATCTTACGGATTATCAAACGTTGTTAAATGGCATTCCTGCTGATGCAGAAGTTCATATCATCGACAACTCGCATGATGGTTTGCAACAAATGCTCGCATTTTTAACTGGGCATACCAATATCGAGGCGATTCATGTTTTAGGTCATGGCAATAACGGTGAATTGAAGCTGGGTAATCTCACTCTGACTAATCAAAACATTGAGCAATACAAAGCACAATTAGACCAACTTGGTCAAAAACTCACGACTGACGGGGACTTGTTGTTTTATGGTTGTAACGTTGCACAAGGCAACCAAGGACAAATGTTTGTCAAACAAATTGCGGATTTTACCCATGCAGATGTAGCAGCATCGGATGATTTGACGGGTGCAACAAGGTTGGGAGGGAATTGGGTTTTAGAAAATCACACAGGTAACATTGAAACCACATTACCATTTAATGAGGTTCAATTACAAAGCTACGATTATTCTTTAGTGGCAACGCCTACGCTTGTTACCAAAACTTACACACAACAAAGTTCAGATACAGGCATTGTGCTTTTGGACGGGACACCTGTTGTTGGTGGTTCGACTTTCGGTGCGTTTAGTGATTCAGGTGGTTCATGGATCACATTTCAAAATATCAATGCTTCGACAGGGATAACGCTAAAAGTAAAAGACAGTAATGGTTCATGGACGACCGTGAACACCACTACACAATGGGCTGATAATTCACCTTACGATACAGTCGCAGCGTATGCAGGAGCATTAGCTGGAATTGGTGTTGATTATGCTGTGGAGGTTGATTTTTCTCAGCAGGTAGAGGGAAGTCACACGATTACATGGGAAGCAAGAACATCAACTGGGAACTATGATTCTGATTATACCGTAACGATTAACGTACCTGACACCACGCCCCCAGTTTTTCAATCTGCGGCATCCAACGTCGAGGGGACAAAAGTTATCCTCACTTACGATGGAACATTAAATGCCACAACAGCAGCTGCCGAGACGTTTTTCGTTAGCGTAGGTGGCGGCGTAAATGCTGTCACCGCAGTTACTGTCAATGGCAGCAATGTTGAATTAACGCTAACAACTGCAATTACCAACGGTCAGGCAATCACGGTTGCTTACACCGACCCAACCACTGGCAATGATGCTAACGCCATTCAA
>JAQTOT010000040.1 GCA_028713145.1 Methylococcales bacterium | reverse complement strand
AATATAGCTTGCCGCCGTCACACCTGCATGATTGTTGATTCTGCCTCGCGTATAAAGCATTGCAATTTCCCACAACGTAATATCCGAACATGCGAGCGTTCCTATTTCCAATGCGGCGGCGGCTTTTTCTGATAAGCGTTCAGGGGCATCAGCCCAAAAAAGTAGAATATGCGTATCACAAATTGTCAGCATCGCCCGTCCATCCTTCATTTAGTGGCGAAATCACATCACCCACTATCATTTTGCCGCGTAATGCTTCCAAACGTTTCAACGCTAATTCACGTTTGTTATCTGGAAAATCAGGCACAATTCGGGCGATATTTTTACCGTGCAACGTGATAATGATTTCTTCACCTTGCTGAACTTGTTTTAAATAATCAGGCAAACGTTGGCGCAACTCGGTGACATTAACCAAATTCATGATTTTCTCCATTCTGTACAAAAATAATGTGCATAATGCCTCGTTCATCCAAACTTAGCAATAAAATCATGCCATTTTTTGTAATTCTTGCAACCACAACGCAATCAACGCCAACTTAACATCTCTATCGTCGGTATCGATGGTTTGTTTGATTTTATTTAACTGTTCAACAGCTTGTTTTGTCACCGTTTCATTCGCATCAATAAGGCAGATTTTCTCACCGTGTTGACTAACTAAACGCAATGAAACTGCGTTCGGATTATCAGTTTTGTACAAACTCGCTAGTTGCAACAAACGGCTCGACAATTGTTCTAACTGATATTGCGCGATGCCCTCGTTCTCCTCTTTCCATTTATCAGGCGAGGCTTTGCCTAGTAACGTTGCCAGCGACTCTAACCATTTTTCATCCTCCAACACGTTGTCTTGAAAACGTTTGATAAACGAACGTAAATCACTTTCGTGTTTGCTGTAGTTTTCCAAACCCGCAAAACGCTGGACAAGTTGAGCGCGTAACGTCTTCAAATCCGTGGCTTCATGTAATTCAAACGCTCGGCACAACGACTGTTGAAAACGATTAAGTAAATCGGGATACGTTTGTTTAAGTATTTTCAAATGCTTGACTAATTCATTTAAAAATTCTTGTGGCGGCACATTTTCAAATGCTTCTTGTGTGAAGGCTGAAAAACCACAGGCTTGCGGCAATAATTCAAACAATAAGCGAATCGGATTTTGGGCTTTTTGAAATGCGGCGAGTACCGCTAACGTTTTCGGTTCTAATTTTTTGGTATGTGTGGTGTAAAAGGGGAGTGTTTTTATAAATTTTGCCAACGGTTTCATGATGTCGAGCAATGTGCTTTCATCGGAAACTTTACCAATTAACGTGTCTAAATACTGATTAAACAATTCCACTTGCACGCCCGACATTTCAAACGCTTCGACGCTGAACAATTCGGGACGTTTAATCAGAATTTCAAAATGTTCAATAGTAATAACGGGACAAAAAACATTTTCTTCGTAAATAACCAGTTGCTTTTGATTAACCAAGTAATAACCAATAAATAACAGCGGCAACACGCCAGCTTTGATGCCATAAGGTGGTTGCATCAAATGTTCGTAAATTTCTGAGACAGAACATTTCTGCTTTTTAATAAATTCGCCAATCGCTTGCCAAACCGCCGCGATATTATTTTGATTATCCGATGTTGGATTTGTGAGAAACCATTGCCCATTTTCATTCACACGATGCAAATCTGTTGCCTTGAACATAGCGCGATAAATGGCTTTTTCAGGCGGGAATTTGTCTTTTTCAAATGCTAAATCTTCATACTGACTGTGCGTCATCAAACGCGCGGCAAGTTTGCTTCGTGCGCCAGCGGCTTGCGAAGAAAGTTTGTCGCGGTTAATCAATTCGTTTCGAATAATAGGCGTATGCGGATAAATTTGAGTCAAAATGTTCGACAGTGCCGTTTGCAAATCACGACGATGCGCGATTTCTATTCGTTCATTTTTAAAAAACCACGCTTGTTTTTCAGGATGTTCTAGCAAATCATGCAACGCACATTCTTGTTGCCGTTGCACATGACTTAATCTGTCTTTTAATTCCCGTTGCGCGACGGGGTCGCTGTTGACGGCTTGATTTTCACGTTGAATTTTTTGCAACGCCAACACGTCTAATGCCGCCGTCGTTAAGATTTTCGCGTTGTCATCAACCAATACATAAATGTTGAATGCGTCGGTCGTTTTTTGTTCGCGCCATTGATGAAATTTAGCAATATCATCCACATTTTGAGCAATAAAAATCAAAATGCTCGGCGTTGTGTTAGAGGAAAACGGTTTTTCAAACGTATCGCTATCACTATAAATCGGCTGAAAATAACGCAACGTTGCCCAATCAATCGAGTATTTTCGCGCCACAATCGGCGGCAATAATTTGTTGTCATTGAGAATTTTGGCAATGGAACAGCGACCGAGTTGTTGCAACGTTTCGTTTAATTCCGTGTCTAAATCAAAATCACTGCCTTGCCAAATCCGATATTCCGAATTGTATTTGCGGTAATGCAATAAGGATTTTTGTGTTAAATAATCGAGCGTTTCATCTACTAACGTCTCATTTGCTAAACACAAATTCACTAACGCTTTACTGGCTTTAAATCCGCTTTGCGTTCCGATAATGTTGAATAAGCCGATACTTTTTAGCAATTGCTCACACTGCACAGGCGCATCGCCCAGACGTTCTAACGCGCTTATGACTTCTGCCCAACGTCGATGCGTGGCATGGTCAACGGTGGCGGCAGATTGGTTTTGAATAAAATAATCAAAAATCTCAGAAGGCAAAATCCAGTCGCCCAATTTCAAATTTTGCAAACTGTCTTTAAAACCATGCTGTTCTGCGCTGCCTAAATAACTAAATAACGTGCGTTCATTTTGAGCAACTTTTTGACACAATGTCGGTAAAATCAACAATGACAATGGATGCAACGGATAACACTTCGCAAATAATTCACTAGCAACGTCTTTTTCTAAACCACGCGGCAAGGCATTTTCATTCGCTAAAACCTCCGCAAAAAACGCGGCTTTCGTTTTTATTGGCTCAAATTGAGCAGGCGTTAAATTTTGTTGAAAAGCGTTTGAAACCACTCGCAAGGTTTGTTCGGCAGATTCTAAAAATGAAATGCTTTCAAAACGCCCTTGGATTTTTTGCCATTCGTTGCGTAAGTTTTCACCAAATCCTTTTGCATATTGGTCAAAGGCTTGGTGCATTAAAACGACAATTAGCAAATTGGCTTGCGAACCTTTATTGGCATGTTCGGCGAGACTTTGTAGCACGAAAATATCGTTACTCGAATGACGCGCTTCGTATTCTAAAAATTTCCCCAATTCATCAATAACCAGCAAAATTCCTGCGCCCTGTTTTTCAATCACGGCTTGTTGTAATTTTTTGATTAACTCGATGACTTGATTGGTGGTGGATTTGGTTTTTTTAGCGTGCTGCAAGTCTGAAACAATCGGATGTTTTGCGCCTAAAAATGATTTTGCCGCTTTGCACATTGAGCGAATTAACGCTTGCGTAATCGATTCGGGACTGCCTGTGACAGAGATAATCAAATAGCCTTTTTCAGACAACAACGGCTTCATTTTTTGCCATGTTTCAGGATTTGTTTTTTCTAATAATTCACAGGCAATTGCGCGATGTTCCTTGTCGGCAAATAAATGATTTAAAAAGTTTGCAAACGAGGATTTTCCTGAACCATACGCGCCAACCAGTGACCATGCGCGAGGAATTTCTTGCGCGTTTAAGGTTTGTGCAATTTTCTCTAACGTCAGCAAAGCGCGTGTTGTCGGAATATACGCTTTGAGAACATCTGTCGAGTTCGCGTCACGTTCTAAATTAACTGAGCGTGTGTAGTGCGTATTCACGCGAATCCATTTTTCAATCACGGTGAGTATCTCTATTTTGGTAGTAATCAGTTAAAAATTGTTGTGAATCGATTTTTTCACCACGATAAAGTTGGTTTATTCCCGCTGATTCACGAATTTGATAATGGTTTGGGTAATATTTTGAAAGCAATTCTAATTTGGCGAGCAAACCTGCTTCGGTTAAACGAAAAACTGCACCAACGGCAATGGATTGATTGTGTTCGTACATGAGTTCTTCAATGGGTAATTGCGACACATCAGCGCGTTGTTCAAAAATTTCATTGACCGCAAAGGCAACAATTTCAAAAGGCAAACGAGGTTTATCGTCGAGCAATGTTTGATAGCGATGCGTGAAAGGGCAGCAGCTCATCAAATGTAATGTCGTGAGTGGCGCGTCGAGCTGTTCATCAAGAGCCATATTCGCTCGCAATGTCACGGGCGAATACATTTTCAAAATCATCATGACATCGTGTTCAACGGAGCGTTCAGAATAAGAGCCGTTTATTTTCGTTTTCACAAAATCGGTGAGGGCAGATTTCGCTTCTTCACTGCTAAATTCATGTTGATGAAATTTGTTGAAAAACCAATACCATGCCGTTGCCAATTCGGCATTGGTCGCAAATTGCCAATGCACGAGCCAAAGCGTTGCTTCGTCTTCGAGATACGGGTCGAAGCCGTCTTTTGCCGCAAAAATTTTTTCACCTAACAAAGTGGGTTGCATTGCGGTTGGCGTTTGTTCAATAAAATTACCCGCAAGCAACCAGTATTTAATGGCATTCACCATATTTTTACCTACGCCAAGTTCAACGGTTGCATCATCGGAGGTAAAAATAGCGGGATTTTTGGTCAAGGCTTGAAAACCTTTCGTGAGCCACGAGTAACGTAAAGAAAAAGTTTCGTGCCGTCCGAATGCGGCTTTTTTAGGATTAAAAAGTTTCATTTTTTGGAGAGTGGTTTGCTGGAGAATGTGCGCGAAATAGGTGCGCTTTTTTGTGTACGACTTTAGTAAAAAATTTGGGGGCAAATTTGCCCCCATTATTTCAACTCAAGAATGCCTAAAAATTTCAATATTTTGCTAACTCTTCGAGTTCGCTTGCACGTTCTGCTGTCATGGTTAAAAACGTGTCATTTGACGTGATAGTGGCTATTGTTCCACCATCAGGATCTGCGTAGAAGCGACTGTTTGCATCTCTGTACTTTATCCACAAACGTTGTGCTTCTTGTAGTTCTTTTTTTCGTGCTTCGGAAAGCTGCGGCATTAACGCTTTATAGGCTTTATTGAGACGTTCATCTTGATACTTTGTTTCGATGCCAATGCAATCGAGCATTTCGGATGTCACGCCATTTGATTTATCCAAGCAATCGGTATATTGCTTTCTTAAATCCTTGTCTTGAGCAAATACGATTTGTGCAAAACACAATAAAACAAATCCGATAGAAAAAATTTTTTTAAAGTTCATATCAATCGTTTTCCACTAGTTTTCTCATTTCAATCACGCTTTGCTCAATAACTTTCATCGCCAGTTCTGTCTCACGAGTGACATTTACCCCTTCGACAGAATAACTAATCGCATCTTCAATTAACGTTTTTGTTTCCTCGGCCATTTTTGCACTGCGAATGGCTAAAGCTCGTACTTCTTCTGCGACAACCATAAAACCAAGTCCATGTTCTTTAGCGCGTGTGCCTTCAATCGCCGCGTTTAATGCCAGCAAATTTGTTTGAAGTGCAATCGTGTTAATGGCTTGTGTGGCTTTCGCCATTGCGTTTGCCGAATCTTTGATTGTATTGATAATGCTAGACATCGCTTGCATTTTTGTTTTTACGTCATCAGTAGCTTTTGACGCATTGATAACGGATCGGGTAACGAAATTTGAAAACGTCACATCATTCCATTCCACAAAAATGTTTATACGCTGTCCGTTTTTGTCAAACAGTGGCACGACAAACAATTTGAAATTGCGTCCACCGATTGAAATTTGTGTACTCACACTCGTTTTTAGACCATCCATCATCTTGCGTTGGTGCCTTGCATCTTTATGGAAAAAATCCATATTAGAGCCGATGATTTCGTCTTTATTAAAATGCGGCAACGCTTTGCGAATGTCTTCTTCTGCGTGAGCGAACATCGCTTTTAATGAGGGATTCATGTAGATGATGTTGTAGTCGTTATCTGCGATTTGGATGCAGGTTGTCACGCAATCATACAACTCAAATGAAAGGTTACTATTTTGATTTTCTAACATTCAAGTCCCTCATTTATTATAGTTATTCGGTGTAGGGTAGTATTTTCAATCTACCTTCAAAAGCAAAAATCAATCTCGTGGATAATTTCATGCTATTTATTTTCGACCTGAAAACACAACGAAACTATAATTCTTATACCAACAATCAACAGCTTCAAAATTTGCCTGTTTCAGCCAATCTAATTGGTTTTCCAGCGTAGACATTTTATCTTCTTTCATTCGCTCTAAAGCCGCATTCAAATCTGTATCCGAAACACCACGATTCTTAACTTGTTGAATCCATATTTTGCGGTAAATACTTTCAATTTCAGGCGTTGAACCCAACACTTGGTCTGCATTGATGAATAGACCGCCTTTAGGCAATACATCATAAATATGACGAAATAGCTCGATTTTAAGATTCTCTGTGAGATGGTGAATCGAAAGTGCAGACACTACAACGTCAAATTCACCACTTAACTGTTTTGAATAATCAGCGGTAATAAATTCAAAACGGTTTGGGTCATCAGAAAAACGCTCTTTAGCTTTAGCAAGCATTGCGTCAGATACATCAACTAACGTAATTTGTGCATTAGGAAATTGTTTCGATATGAATAGTGAAAGCAATCCTGTACCTGCACCCAAATCAAGAACTCGGAAAGATGCTTGATTCTCGTAGGGTATCAATCCAAGCGCAGTGTTATAAAAATCATCAAAACAAGGAATAAGTTGCCGTCTTGCTTGGTCATAATTGTGTGCAGACACATCAAAAGCTGTTTTTACTGCTGTGGTATCCATAGTTTCTCGTCCTTATTTCAACGTCAGTTATTATTCAATTTTAGTAATTACAGTTTTGATCATTAACATGCTATCAATTTTATCAATTCATACTTAACTTCTTCTTTGCCCGAAGAAGATTGAGTTTTGATAATTTGTTCAATTTCTGCGTAATAACTTTTATCAATAGTAGGTGATGAAATTTCAGCTTTGTCAGCAATTTTTCCAGAAAAATGTTTGTCATCATCCAAAGATGAAATTTCGTAACTTTTTGTTCTTGTGTTAAAACCAATTAACGTTCCCCTAATTTGAATAACCTCTTTTTCAGTTATATCTAATTTACTTATAATTTCAAATGCTTGTTTTATAACTTTTTTCTCTAAAAAAAATTCCCCGCCTCTATTCACTTTTGGAGAACCCCATTCAATTTTCAAATCACTTTGAATGCTTAACAGTTCTTTCAGTAATTGTTGATATTTTGAGGCTGCTCTTCCTTTTAAATCATGCAGTTTATTTTTTAAATCTGTTTCGTTATCTTTCAACGTAAATAAGTTAAAAATCTCTGCAAGAGAATCTGAAATGAGAGAATAATCGAAAATTTCATTGTCTAAATAATTTGATTTCATTTGAAAACCAAATGACCCCATAAAAATTTGAGAAGCATTTAAATATGTTTTTTGTTGGATTTCAGCAGGAATCAAACCTTTTTCAGTTGGTTTTCCTGAACATTTTTGACCTACCGCATCCACAAGATCTTGAAAAATAATCAATGTTTTTCCAAATTCTCTAATACCTAATTCATGGTTAAAATTATTAGGCGGATAAAAATGTAAATTGAAAACCTCTCTATTGGATGCGTGAGCCGAAATTACAGGATCTATTGCTCCTAAACCATAGTCATATTTTAAAGGTTCACTCGTTAAATATGTATTTTCGTAAGGAAGTTCATCGTCTGTTAATTGTTCGGGCAAGATGTAAGTGAATTCCCCGTCTTTTTGTAAATAACACGTTTTAACTTTGTACAGATATTCTTCTTCTGGATTTTTAAAAGCAAAATACAAATCTTTTTTGTGATTAAGGAGTAGGTTGAGTCTATCCACAGAAATACTTAGATAAAGCCACATTAACTCTTTTTCATTTTCATCAATTGATAAAACAAGATAATACTGTCCTGTTTTATTTTTACAGGTAAATAAGCGTGGAATATCGTAGAACTCAAAAATATCTTTAACTTCAAGTTTTCCAAGAGGAGTTTTTTCAGGTAAATAAAACATTTTTAATTATCCACATTTGAAAACAATGTCCAAGGTTCTTTCAAGTTAGATGAAACCCACCACGTCATGTGTCTTTTAGAATTTGTTGAAGGAGTATGTGCAAATCGTCCGTGTTTACTATTTAAATCAGCAGAAGCAATTTTCTTTTTACGCATCGCAGGAACTTTGTCTTTCATTTCTTCGCATGCCTCTATTGATAGAAAAACTGACAATCCCATCGCTTGACAGCCTTCACCAATACCCAATTCATAATGAGAAAGGAAATCCCGATGATGTGGTGTATTTCGGGTAGTAAATCTAAAAATTTCTCCTTCCACATCTTTAGCTTGAGATGGCGGACATTTTTCTGGGTAATACTCTGGAAAATCGCTCAACACTATGCCTCATCATATTCTTATAAGCATTTTTTGCATTGCAAAAGCTAGGGAATCACATTCGCAATGCAAACTTAATCATTCAACTACGAAACTGAACACCTAATCAGTTAAAAACATGCTTAGTCTAATTGAGACTTAACCAAATCCAAAACCTCACTCAAAGCCCCAGCCAACGCCGCAGGATTATTTCCGCCAGCTTGTGCTAAATCAGGTTTGCCGCCACCTTTACCACCAATTTTTGCGGCAACGAAATTCGCTAATTCGCCTGCTTTGACTTTTGCGGTTTGGTCTTTTGAAACACCTGCTACAACGCTGACTTTTTCGCCTTCCACTGATGCCAAAACGATAACCGCGTTATGTAATTTGTTTTTCAATTGCTCGACGATTTCACGGCATTGTTTGGCATCGACATTTTCAACCGTTGTCGCCAACACTTTCACGCCGTTGATTTCAACCGCTTTCGCCATCAATTCATCACCCGTCGCACTCGCCAATTTTGAATTCAAACGCTCCAATTGTTTTTCCAAACCACGAGCGCGTTCAACGAGTTGTTCGACTTTTTCGACCGCTTTATCAGGTGTGCCTTTGACTAAATCAGCGATTTGCACCAACGCGCTTTCGCGTTGTGCGAACCACGCTAAACAGTTTGCACCTGTGACCGCTTCAATGCGTCGCACGCCAGCCGCCACGCCGTTTTCGCCGATAATTTTGAAACAACCAATATCACCAGCTCGCGCAACGTGTGTGCCGCCGCATAATTCGGTTGAGAATTCGCCGATTTTTAACACGCGCACTTCTGCACCATATTTTTCACCGAATAACGCCATCGCGCCTGCTTTGACAGCATCATCTTTTGCCATGATTTGCGCTGAAACCGCATTATTCAAACGGATTTGTTCATTGACTAAACGTTCCATCGTAGCGATTTCGTCAGCCGTCAACGGTTCAAAATGTGAAAAGTCAAAACGTAACCGTTCAGGATTCACGAGCGAGCCTTTTTGTGCGACGTGTTCGCCCAACGTTTGACGCAACGCGGCGTGTAATAAATGTGTTGCCGAATGGTTTAATTCAGTGGCTTTGCGTTTTGCCATATCAACAGTGGCTTTGACGTTTTGTCCGACTTTCAACGCGCCAGCACTGACTTTGCCTTGATGCAAAAATAAACTGCCAGCTTGTTTTTGAGTGTCGGCAACCTCAAACGTCGCGCTGTCTGTGCTAATTGTGCCGCTGTCGCCAACTTGTCCACCTGATTCGCCATAAAACGGTGTTTTGTCTAAAACAATTACACCTTCTTCGCCAGCGTTCAATTGCTCAACGGCTTCGCCGCCTTTGAATAACGCCACGATTTGTGCGGTGTCGTCGAGTAATTCATAACCTGTGAATTCCGTTTGTGAATCCAGTTCGATATTTTTGTGAGAATCCGCACCGAAATGGCTGGCAGAACGCGCTCTGTCACGTTGCGCTTCCATTGCTTTTTCAAAGCCAGCTTCGTCCACAGTAACATCTAACTCACGACAAACGTCTAGAGTTAAATCGAGAGGAAATCCATAAGTATCATGTAATTTGAAAGCTTCTTGTCCTGGCAATACTAGTTTTCGCCATTGTCTACAGAGTTCAATTGTTGATTTATCTTCTCTGTTTTGTTGCGATATTGATATTAAATCATCCTCGGTCAAACAATTGTCATGCACATAAACAGATGTTTCTATTTCACTAAAAGAACAACAAGTTATTTGGTCGTTAATGCGTCGAACATTAGGAGACTTCCAATTAGGATTATTTATTTTTACTTGCTCTGCATCTAAAGCGGCATATAGTAGTTGCATCCCTTGTTCTATAGTTTCTGCAAATCCCAAACCTTCACGTTCCAAAACTTTTTCAACTTGTGTTTGTGCGGTGCGTAATTCAGGAAAGGCTTCACCCATTTCTTGAACAAGCGGTGCAACTAACTTATGAAAGAAAATGTCTTTAGTTCCTAAACGATAACCGTGACGAATCGCGCGACGAATAATGCGTCGCAACACATAACCGCGCCCTTCGTTTGAAGGCATTACGCCATCGACAATCATAAACGCGCAGGAACGAATGTGGTCAGCAATCACGCGTAATGAACTGTTTGTTAAATCTGTCGTATTTGTGACAGACGCGGCGGCTTTAAGTAAGTTTTGGAACAAATCGATGTCGTAATTGTTATGCACATTTTGCATCACCGCTGAAATACGCTCTAAGCCCATGCCCGTATCAACAGACGGTTTTGGCAACGGTGTCAACGTGCCGTCCGCACTGCGGTCGTATTGCATAAACACCAAATTCCAAATTTCGATATAACGGTCGCCGTCTTCGTCTGGTGTACCTGGAGGGCCACCGAAAATGTCTTCACCGTGGTCATAAAAAATTTCACTGCAAGGCCCGCAAGGCCCTGTGTCACCCATTGACCAGAAATTATCTTTCGCGCCAATGCGTGATAAACGGTCAGGCGAAACGCCAATTTCGTTAATCCAAATGTTTGCCGCTTCGTCGTCTTCTTCAAAAACCGTGACCCACAATTTTTCTTTTGGAATTTCAAGCACATTGACCAAAAATTCCCACGCAAAATGAATCGCTTCTTTTTTGAAATAATCGCCAAAACTGAAATTGCCGAGCATTTCAAAAAACGTATGATGCCGCGCGGTGTAACCGACATTTTCTAAATCGTTATGTTTGCCACCAGCACGCACGCAACGTTGACTAGTTGCGGCACGAGTAAATTCGCGCTGTTCACGCCCTAAAAACAAATCTTTAAACTGCACCATGCCCGCGTTTGTAAATAACAAAGTTGGGTCGTTGTGTGGCACAAGTGAACTTGAAAGCTCAACAGAATGTCCATTTTGTTTAAAAAAGTTCAAAAATGCAGAGCGTACTTCTGCGCTAGTCATGTATTTCATAAAGGTTTAGGAATTTAAAAAAATAATTGTTAGGAATAAATAAAACGTAATTTTTTGGCGAATTGTTGAATTTGCGAACTCGAAAAACCACGTCGTAGTAAAAACTGACAGCGTTTTGCCCAGTCTTGGCGGGTTAGTGGTTCGATTTCTCCGTATTTTTTACAATACGTTTGCGTTAATAAATCAAGCCAATTATCCGCCACTGTCAGCAAAACGTCATTTAAATTGGTATCAGCAACATCTATGCCTTTTTGAGTTAATTCATAGCGAATCGCAGTTGCACCGTAACCTTTTCGCAATCTAGCTCGTGCGTAATTTTCGGCAAAACGTGCGTCACTTTGCCATGAATTTTGCGCTAATTCTGCGATAACAGGTTGAATGTCGGCGGGTGAAAAGCCTTTTTGCATCAATTTGGTAAGTAATTCTTTTTGCGAATGCTCACGACGCGCAAGTAAGCGCAAACAATGGTTTTTGATGTCGTGAGCAACGGAATTCACAGCGGATTTTTAGAGTGGTTCGCCTACGTCGATTTCGTCTTCAGTAGGTTCAAATTCTTTGACGGCAAGCAACGGTTTTTGGAAGGCTTCGTCGCGAATTTGTTTTTCAAGTTCTTTCGCTTTGGCAGGATTTTCTTTGAAAAAGAGTTTGGCATTTTCTTTGCCTTGTCCAATTTTTTCCGAGCCGTAGCTGTACCAAGAGCCTGCTTTTTGTACAAAACCAAAATTCACACCCAAATCAACTAATTCACCTGCAAATGAAATCCCTTCGCCGTATAAAATTTCAAATTCAGCTTGTTTAAATCGTGGCGCGACTTTGTTTTTCACGACTTTCACGCGCGTTTCGTTGCCAATAATGTCGTCGCCTTTTTTCACCGCACCGATGCGGCGAATATCTAAACGCACCGAGGCATAAAATTTCAACGCATTGCCACCTGTGGTCGTTTCGGGTGAGCCAAACATTACGCCAATTTTCATGCGAATTTGATTGATGAAAATCACCATCGTGTTGGAACGCTTAATGTTTGCGGTCAATTTTCGCAACGCTTGCGACATCAAACGCGCTTGCAAACCCATGTGCGAATCGCCCATATCGCCTTCAATTTCAGCTTTTGGTGTCAATGCGGCAACGGAATCGACTACCACAATATCAATCGCGCCCGAACGCACTAACGAATCGGTAATTTCCAACGCTTGCTCGCCCGTATCAGGTTGTGAAACGTATAAATTTTCTATATCAACGCCTAATTTCCCCGCGTAGTTAATATCTAGCGCGTGTTCAGCGTCAATAAACGCCGCTGTGCCGCCGAGTTTTTGAACTTCGGCAATCACTTGCAGCGTCAATGTGGTTTTGCCAGAGGATTCAGGTCCATAAATTTCAATAATTCGACCGCGTGGCAAACCACCACAGCCGAGCGCAATATCTAAACTCAACGAACCTGTCGAAACAACTTCAACATCTTTTGAAATATCCACATCGCCCATTTTCATGACCGAGCCTTTACCGTGTTGTTTTTCGATTTGCATCAGCGCGGCGGCGAGTGCTTTTTTCTTATTTTCGTCCATTTGAATCCTCGTATGTTTTAGAAAGACTATCGTTGCGAAATGATACCTTAAAACCCAAATTTGATGCACTTTGTCATTGTGAGGCGGATTATTTGGTAACATTACGGGCAACATTTTTCACTTTTAAAGTTTTAGAGTTTTACACACATGACAGTTACAACACGTTTTGCCCCAAGTCCTACAGGTTATTTACACGTTGGCGGCGCACGCACCGCTTTATTTTCTTGGCTTTACGCAAGAAAACATCAAGGCGAATTTATTCTCAGAATCGAAGACACTGATTTAGAACGTTCTACTCAAGAATCGGTGCAAGCGATTTTAGACGGCATGGAATGGCTCGGTTTGAATTACGACAACGAAAAACCGATTTTTCAAACGCACCGTTTTGATCGTTACAAAGAAGTGATTGGACAGTTGATTGAGCAAGGTCACGCTTATTATTGCGATTGCAGCAAAGAAGAATTAGAAACGTTGCGTGAGCAGCAAATGGCGGCAAAAGAAAAACCCCGTTACAACGGAAAATGCCGCGATGCGAATAAACCGAAAAGCGATAAAACCGTGGTGCGTTTTAAAACGCCAATCGATGGTGCGATTACAATCGCTGATTTAGTAAAAGGTGATATTACCGTTGCAAATAAAGAACTCGACGATTTAGTCATTGCCCGTACAGACGGTTCACCGACTTACAATTTAACGGTTGTCGTTGATGATATGGACATGAAAATCACCCACGTTATTCGCGGTGATGACCATATTAACAATACGCCGCGTCAAATCAACATTTTAAAAGCGTTGAATGCTTCGTTGCCACAATATGCTCATTTGCCGATGATTTTAGGTTCAGATGGCGCGAGACTTTCAAAACGTCATGGTGCGGTTAGCGTGATGCAATTTCGTGACGAAGGTTATTTACCACAAGCGTTGCTCAATTATTTGGTGCGTTTAGGCTGGTCACACGGCGATCAAGAAATTTTCTCGATTCAAGAAATGATTGAATTGTTTGATTTGAACAATGTGAACGGTGCGGCTTCGGCATTTAACATGGAAAAGTTGCTCTGGCTTAATCATCATTATCTAATGCACAGCGACCCTGCTGAAATCGTCCCACATTTGATTTGGCATTTGGGCGCAATCGGAATTGATGCAAATACTGACAAATCGGTGGATTTAATCGAACTCGTGAAAGCACAACGTGAACGCTGCAAAACGCTGGTCGAAATGGCAAGCGCAAGCCGTTATTTCTATCAAGAATTTGAAAGTTATGAAGAAAAATCAGCCAAAAAAGCCTTTGTTGAAGGTAGTGAAAACGTGTTAGCCGAATTAAAAACGGCTTTTGCACAGCTTGAAAACTGGGAAAAAGAAGCCTTACATGATGTGGTTAAAAATACTGCTGAAAAATTAGAACTCGGTTTAGGCAAAGTTGCACAACCGTTGCGCGTAGCAACTTGTGGCAGCGGTGTTTCACCATCGATTGATATTACGCTTGCACTTTTAGGACGTGAAAAAACCTTGGCGCGTTTGCAGCGTGCGATTGAACATATTGGCGCGTAAAAATGATTCGTAAAATTTTAGTCGTTTCTGTTTTAGCCTTAACTGCCTGCGAACCTGAAAAAGTGGTGCAAAAATTTGAAGGCAACATGCAAGGCACAACGTATCACGTCAGTTTTTGGTCGGCGGATAAAAATATCGATGCCATTGAATTACACAAATCTGTTGATGCCGAACTTGAACGCCTTGATAAACAGCTTTCAAATTATCGTGCCGATTCAGCAATTGAACAATTTAACGCTTCAACTTCGACTCAGCCGCAAGAAGTGAGCGCAGAAATTGTCAGTTTGATTGAAAAAACTCGTGCCGTGAGTGAAGCAACGCATGGCTGCTACGATTTGACGATTAAACCCTTGTTTGATTTGTGGGGTTTTAAAGGCGAAACGTTAACTCAACCAAAGCTTGATGCGCTAAAACAAACTTTATCGCAAGTCGGTTTGGCACAATTGGAAACGCTCGACGCGACACACATCGCAAAAAAAATCCCGACCTTAAAAATTGATATGTCGTCAATTGGGCAAGGTTATAGTGTGTCACAGATTGCATCGCTTTTGGAAGCTCAAGGCGCGAATAACTATTTGGTGGAAATTGGTGGTGAACTGCAAACACGCGGTAAAAAACCTGATGGTTCATCGTGGCGCGTGGCGTTAGAAAAACCGTTATCAGGTGAGCGTTCGATGCACAAAATTATCAGCGTGAATCAAGCTGAACCTTTTGCGATTACGACAGCGGGGACGTATCGACATTTTTTTGATGCGAACGGCAAACGATACAGTCATATCTTAGATGCCAAAACAGGTGAACCAATTGTGCATCAAACAGTTTCGGTGACGGTTTTTGATGAAAGTGCAACAACCGCTGAATTGTGGGACACCGCATTGCTTTGCATTGGTCGTGAAGCGGGAATTGAAGTGGCGAATCAAGCAGGTATTGCGGCGTTATTCATTGAGCAACAAGGCGATGAATTTACTGAATTTAAAACAACCGCTTTTGAAAATTTGGAAAATATCGAAATGAAATAATCGCACCACATCGTTCCCGCATTGCGCGGGAACGATTTTTTAATTACGCGCTAACTTGAGCAATCCAATCTTGAAGATTGTAATAGTTGGTAATACGCGCCACTTTTCCATCACGAATTTCAAAAAATGCGCCTGCGGGCAAGCGATATTTTTGTCCTTGCGCTTCAGGCAAACCTTCGTCGGTTTTTAAGTATTCGCCTAAAACCACAAATTCAGCCGCTGCGCGTTTGCCGTCAGCAGTTGCCATAATCACCATATCAACAAGTTGTTCTTTGTAATTTGAATTCATACACGCCATAAATTGCGTGAAAGCGTCTTTACCAATATCGCGTTTGCCTTGGTTGATGTCGTGAATTACGTCATCGGTGAGCAAATTTAAAAATGTGTCCATATCACCCGCGTTAAAAGCGGCGTAATAGTTTTCGATTAACGTTAATGCAGCTTGTTGGCTCATTTGAGTTCCTTTTTATAAAAATGAAAATAGTTTGAAAGCGGTTATTTTAACCCGAATGTTGCTATTTCGTGTGCATCAGGGAATGTAAGCGAAATGTTCAAGCAATGTTTTTGCCTCGATAAAACCTAATTCTCCTGCGCGATACGGATGTGAATAAAAGAAAAATGTGTCGGGCAGTTTTTCGCTGTCGAGCAAAATCACGCCGTCTTTATGTTCTTGCGCCCAAGTTTGTAAATTTTCACGCGATTCTAAAATCGTCAACGGCTGCGTTAAACGTCCCGTGAATTGAAATTGTGCGTGATATTTTCCCGTATAAAAAGCAATAGGCTGGTTTTGAGTTTGAAATTGAGCGATTTTTTGCGCGACAGGTTTTGTGTCAAAACGCACAGCATTATTTTCTAAATAACACGAAGCCAGAAATATCGGCACGATAATCGAGAAAGCGGTTGTTTGAAAAAGTAGATTTTTAATCGTTTGAGTAGGGGGCAAATACAAACTCAATAATGTCGCCACAATAATTAGTAAGCCAAAAACGCCTGAAAGTAGCGTGAAATTCAGCGTTGGCAGCCAATGCGTTTTACCGTTTAGCATCAAAAATAAATTTGCCGCGAGTACGATGACGCTAAAAATAATCAGCACGATTGAATGCGCTTTTTGCCAAGATGTAATGTCTGAAATTTCGTCAGCTGCGCGAGCAAGTAATAATGCAAAAGCAGGAATTAAGGGCAATAAATAATGAATTCGTTTGCCGCTAACCAACGAAAAAGCAACAAAAACAGGCAATACCCACGCGACACAAAAACGCACGCCGTTATCGTTTAAGTTCAGTTTTTTCGCACCTTGCCACAATGGTTTGAAAAATAACCAAGGCAAAAGTAACAAGGGCAAACATTCCAAATACCACCAAACAGGCAA
>JAQTOT010000201.1 GCA_028713145.1 Methylococcales bacterium | reverse complement strand
CGTCGCCGTAACCACTCGCCACAACGCC
Source organism: Methylococcales bacterium (assembly GCA_028713145.1). Taxonomy (GTDB): domain Bacteria; phylum Pseudomonadota; class Gammaproteobacteria; order Methylococcales; family Methylomonadaceae; genus UBA10906. The sequence continues at coordinate 4,033 of JAQTOT010000201.1, read as the reverse complement.
TAATTTGGTTGCTTTTTCACTTGTCCAAGTGCCGCTATAGCCCACGGCTTCACCCGCTGCTACGTCTCGAACTGAAATTAAACGTGAATGCAAACTCATCAACGGTTTTAAGCCCAATTCTGCGCCTGTCGAATCTGAAAATGGCGAAATGCCATAAAGCATAATCCCTGCACGAATCCAATCCGTTTGCGAATCTTGCCATGCCAAAATTCCCGCCGAATTTGCCATACTTTTTTCGCCTTCGTAATCAGCGGTTAATTGTTTAAATAGTGCAATTTGCTTGGCAGTTTTTGAATCATTTTTATCATCGGCATTCGCAAAATGGGTCATGAAATTCAGTGGTTTTTTTACCATTTCACACGCCATCAATTGCGCGTAACTTGCGGGAATTGTGTCAGGTTTAAAACCTAAACGATTCATGCCTGTATCAATCTTTAACCAAACGTTGAGCGGGGCAGGGCGATGAACATGTTTTAAAATTTCCAATTGATGCGGCGAATGCAAAGAGACTTCTAATTCAAAATCAAGCAAATCAAATACTTCTTCGCGCTCGGTGAAACCTTCTAACACCACGATGCGTTGCCAAAGTCCCGCATTTCGCAAACTCACGCCTTCTTGCACTCGCGCCACGGCAAAACCATCAACCAAACCATCTAACGCTTCTGCAATGCGTGACAATCCGTGTCCGTAAGCGTTGGCTTTAATCACTGCCATTAGTTTTGAATGGGGCGCGGCTTTACGCACTTGCGCGACATTGTGGGCAAGAAAACTTAAATTGATAACGGCGTGTGCAGTGCGAATCATGGCATTATTTCAGTGCGTCAGTAACGTGGGGTTCAATGAGTTGGTACATCAATTGGTGCATACGCGGACTTGCGGCAATCACATTGCCCGATTCTAAATAACCATCGTTAAATGAAAAATCGGTTGCCACGCCGCCAGCTTCTTTGACCAGTAAAATTCCTGCCGCCATGTCCCATTCTTTGAGTTCGATTTCCCAAAAAGCGTCCAAGCGTCCAGCAGCCAAATACGCCAAATCAAGTGCCGCAGAACCTGCTCTGCGAATCCCTGCCGAATCAATTGTTATCGCTTTAAACATGTCCATGTAAGCGTCTAAATGTTGTGGCACTTTGAAGGGGAAACCTGTGCCAATTAACGCGCCTTTCATGCTGGTTAATGTTGAAACACGCAAACGGCGATTGTTGAGCATTGCTCCACCACCGCGTTTTGCGGTGAAAAGTTCATCACGCAATGGGTCATACACAACGCCAACTTCTAAACGTCCTTTCAGTTTTAACGCGATTGAAACTGCGTATTGCGGAAAGCCGTGAACGAAATTGGTTGTGCCATCAAGTGGGTCGATAATCCATTGATATTCGTTGCCTTCATGTGCGCCACTTTCTTCAGCCAAAATGCTGTGGTCAGGATAGGCAGTTTTAATAATTGAAATAATTTCACGTTCAGCCATTCTGTCGATTTCAGTTGCAAAATCATTTTTGCCTTTGTATTCAACTTGTAAATGCGCCGCTTTATCAGCAGAACGTAAAAGAATGTCGCCAGCCGCGCGTGCAGCACGAACGGCGATATTGAGCATAGGTTGTTGCATAGGAATTTTCTGTTTGTAAATGAGCGAATTGAAGGTTTAAGTTTAACAAATCTTTTACGCGAAGTCTTTGCAGGCAAAACAACGCTATAATTCAAGCCATTCACTTTTTCCGAACTTAAAATTTTTCATGCAACGACCTTTTCAAACTATTGGCATTATTGGCAAACCGAGTGACGCGGGAATTACTGACACAATCACGCGCGTTTGCGCTTATTTACTCAGTGAAAATTATCGTGTTTTTGTTGCCGAAAATAGTGCGAAATTCGTGCAAAACTTGAGCGTCAAAGTTTGCGCGGTTTCAAAGTTGGGCGAATGTTGCGACGTTGTGATTGCACTTGGCGGCGACGGTACATTTTTAGCTGCAGCTCGTGCAATTGTCGCGCATAACGTGCCGTTAATCGGGGTGAATTTGGGGAGATTAGGTTTTTTAGTGGATATTTCGCCAAGTGCCTTACCAGAAACACTTGCTGAAATGTTGGCAGGGAATTTCACGGAAGAATTGCGTTATTTACTTCGGGCAAAAATTGTTCGCAATGAACAAATTATTCACGAAGAAACAGCGGTTAATGAAGTGGCGATTCATCGTTGGATTACGCCGAGCATGATTGAAATTATTACCAAAATTGACGGTATTTTTTTAAATTCGCAACGCTCTGACGGTTTGATTATTGCTACGCCAACAGGTTCAACCGCTTATGCCCTTTCTGCTGGGGGCGCGATTTTATATCCATCGTTGCCTGCGCTCATTTTAGTACCGCTCAACCCTCACATGCTTTCAAATCGCCCAATTGTTATTCACGACAACGCCGAAATCGAAATCAGTTTTTGCCAAAATAAACAAATTAACGCGCTGGTAACGTGCGACCACATTGAAATCCCAGATGTGTTGATTAGCGACAAAATCTTGATAAAAAAAGAACCGTTGCCCATTCGCATTTTGCACCCGATTGGACACGATTTTTTTGAGATTTTGCGAAATAAATTGAATTGGAGTCACTGAAATTTTGCACGATTTAACGCGAGCCATTGAATCGCAATCGTCGGTATGGCTGAATCAATTTCGTTATTTTCAATCATTTCATAAGCCTGAGAAAACGGCACAGCGCGAACTAAAATATCTTCGTGTTCGTGCGCTAAACCATGAATTCCACCCACATTCTCACTATTTATCAAACCGCAAAACAGCGTAAGTTGTTCACTCGAACCACCTGGTGACAAATAAAAACGGTTAATTTTTATCAATTCTGAAATTTCACAGCCCGCTTCTTCAAACGCTTCACGTTTTGCAACATCTTCAGGTGATTCACCTTCTTCCATAATGCCCGCCACAATTTCAATCAGCCACGGCGTGTTAATCGGATTTTTCACCGCCCCGACACGAAATTGTTCGATTAACACAACTTCGTCACGTTTCGGGTCGTATAAAACCACTGCTACGCAATTTCCACGTTCAAATAATTCACGGTGTATTTCACCGCTCCAACCGCCTGCAAATAATTCGTGCTGTAAATGGTATTTTTCCATGCGAAAAAAACCGTTATAAAGTGTCTGTTTGTTTAAAATTTTCACGTCTTTTTTCATGTTACAATCCGCGCCATTCAAAGGTTTCAAGGAGTAAAAACAATGGCAAACAATAGACCACTCTCGCCGCATTTACAAATTTACAAACTACCCATTACAGGGCTAATTTCGATTACACATCGTTTGACGGGCGTGTTTTTGACCATCGGTTTAATTGGTTTTGTTTGGATGCTTGCACAGGTAAAAAGTGGAATGCTCGATTTTTTGGCAATGCAAACGCGGCTGCACAGCTTGCCAATGCAACTATTGCTGAGTTGTTTTATTTACGCGCTGATTTTTCATTTGTGTCACGGCGTTCGGCATTTAATTTGGGACGTTGGGCAAACTTTTACCCGCGAAAAATTGACATACTACGCGGTGCTTGAATTGATTTTGGTATTTGTTTTAACGGGAATTACGTTGGCGGTGATTTTATGAGATTAGCGAGCAAACATTGGTGGTCACAGCGTTTAAGCGCGATTTTGCTGATTCCATTGTCCTATTGGTTAGTGGATTTTTTACGGCATTGTTTTCAGCAAAATTATTTTGAAACCGTTGAATGGCTTGCTACGCCATTGAATAAAATAGCGTTGGTTGCGTGGGTAATTGTGGTTTTTTATCACGCCGCATTGGGCGTTCAAGTCGTTTTAGAAGATTACGTTTCAAATCCACAAAAATGCTTTATGGCAATTTGGTCAGTAAATACGATGTTTGCAGGATTAGCGTTGAGTGCGGTGGTGTTTTTACTTCCACTTGAAGGTTAAAGCCACCGACTTTAGTCGGTCAGATTTATCATCAATTTTCCTTCGTATTAAAATCCGTATTTTGAGGTACGAAATATGGAGTATCGTTATGGAAGTCACACTG
>JAQTOT010000039.1 GCA_028713145.1 Methylococcales bacterium | reverse complement strand
TTTGAAATCACGACAAACCATAAATTAACGACATTTTCGCGTTCATAATTGTGATTAACTTCACGGAAATGATTCACTTGCAACGCAACACGTTCCAATTCATCTTCAGGAACAGACATTGCCGCTAACGTGCTTACGCCGATTTGATTGGGCGGAATAATTGCACCAATTCGACTAATAGCCGCTTGTTTACCTAATTCTTCAAAGGCTTGCAAAACTTGTTCTTCAGTGACATTTAACGTTGTTGCAATATCCGCATAAGGCGTAGGCGAAAGTGGGAAATTACGTTGAAAATCGTTCAGCAATTTTTTTTGCAACAACGTTAATGACATAGCACTTACTTTTTAAGTAAATCGAAATTTTGCGCTCGTTGACGCAATAAATGATCCATTAACACAATCGCTACCATTGCTTCTGCAATCGGTGTGGCGCGAATGCCTACGCAAGGGTCGTGTCGTCCTTCGGTAATGACATCAACGGCGTTACCGTCTAAATCAATACTTTTTCCTGCAAGACGCAAACTCGAAGTCGGTTTTAAGGCAATACTTGCTGTAATCGTTTGACCACTTGAAATGCCGCCTAAAATCCCGCCCGCATGATTGCTCAAAAATCCGTCTGGCGTGATTTCGTCACGAAATTGCGTGCCTTTCGCTTCGACGCATTTAAATCCATCGCCAATTTCGACACCTTTCACCGCGTTAATACTCATTAGCGCGTAAGCAAGCTCCGCATCTAAACGGTCAAAAATGGGTTCGCCTAAACCTGCGGGAACATGGGTGGCAACCACTTCAATGCGTGCGCCAATCGATTCACCTTCTTTGCGAAGTGCATCCATGTAGCTTTCCATTTCAGCGATTTTATTCACGTCTGGGCAAAAAAACGGATTGGTTTCGACAACATCCCAATCAACTTGTTCAACTTTGATTGTGCCGAGTTGTGACAAATAACCTCGAATTTCAATGCCTGCAACTTGCTTGAGATATTTTTTTGCAATCGCACCAGCGGCAACACGCATAGCTGTTTCACGCGCCGATGAACGCCCGCCACCACGATAATCACGAAAACCGTATTTTTGCTGATAAGTAAAATCAGCGTGACCAGGACGAAACGCTTGTGAAATTTTGGAATAATCTTTTGAGCGTTGGTCAGTGTTTTCAATCAACAAACCAATTGGCGTGCCAGTTGTTTTGCCTTCAAAAACGCCTGATAAAATCTTCACTTCATCCGCTTCACGGCGTTGCGTAGTGTGGCGCGACGTACCAGGTTTTCTGCGGTCTAAATCGATTTGAATATCGGCTTCACAAAGTTCCATATTCGGCGGGCAGCCGTCGATAATGCAACCTAACGCTACGCCGTGACTTTCGCCAAACGTTGTGACGGTAAATAATTTTCCTATGGTATTTCCTGACATTTTTTATCCTGTTTTTTGTAATTTTTGGCGTAATTCCAGCGAGCTATGTTACTGAAAAGTCGATTATCAGAGAAATAATAAAATCAATTTCTTCATTGGTTAAATTCGGATACATCGGTAAACAAATCACTTCATGCGAAATTTTCTGTGCCACAGGTAAATTCGCCGCTGCTGCCGATGGCAAAGCGCGATACATTGGAAAATCACTAATTAACGGATAAAAATAACGTCGTCCGAAAATTCCATTTGCCTTTAATTTTTCATAAAGCGCGTCACGATTTTGCTCTACAAAAATCGGAAAATACGCATAATTTGCAACGTGTTCGCCAATGTTTGTACAGCGAATTCCAGCTATATTTTTCAGACCTTCTCGATAACGCGCGTCGATTTTCTTGCGTTGTCCTAAGGCTTCGTCAATGCCTTTGAGTTGTAATAAACCGAATGCCGCATTGATTTCGCTCATTTTGCCGTTAATGCCTGCCGCGACAACGGTCACTTCATCGACAAAACCAAAGTTTTTCAAATGGTCAATGCGCCGTTTCGTTTTTTCATCAGGGCAAATAATCGCGCCCCCTTCAAACGTGTTAAACACTTTCGTGGCATGAAAACTTAAAACCGATAAATCACCGTAATTCAAAATGCCGCCACCACTTTTGTCTTGAACGCCAAAAGCGTGCGCTGCATCGTAAATGACTTTCAAATTGTAGTTATCAGCGATTTGTTGGATTCGCTCAACATCACACGGATAGCCATAACAATGCACGGGCATAATCGCCGTCGTTTGTGGGGTAATTGCCGCTTCAATTTTGGCAGGATCAAGATTTAACGTAATCGGGTCAATATCAACAAAAACAGGTTTTATGCCATTCCAAAGCAGCGAATGTGCGGTCGCAACAAACGAATAGGGTGTTGTAATCACTTCGCCTGTGATTCGCAATGCTTGCAACGCCGTAATTAACGCAATCGTGCCATTCGTGAAAAGCGAAAGATGTTTTACGCCCAAATACTCGCACAAGACTTGTTCGAGTTGTTGATGAAATTCACCACCATTGGTGAGAATTTTGTTATCCCAGATTTTTTCTAAATACGGAAGAAATTCTTCAAGTGGCGGAAGAGTAGGTTGCGTGACGTAGATTGGTTTCATTCTCGATTTGGAAGCGTTTTTTTTCAGTTGGCGATATTTTGCCACAGAACTTACGTTGCGTTGTTGCTAAGAAACGAACTTGATGAACTAAACTGTTTAGTTTATTCTGGGACGCAGTTTGAAATTTCGTCAACGAATTACAACATGAAAACGCCAGAAAAAAACAATCGCGCCGCATGGGCAACTCTAACCCACGACAGCCTTAACACTTCTGTGACGCACAAACCGAAGCTCACTAAAATCGAGTTTGTTTTTTTAAATTTCGGCTTGTTGCTAGGAAATATCTTGGTTTTGTTTAATACAGGCGCATTTGCGTCGGTGACATTGCACGCGGCTGGCGATTTAGGTGTCAGTCCCAGTCACGCGGCGTGGATGCAAACGTATTATTTCATTGCGTTAGCTTTATCACTGCCAATTAGCGGCTGGCTTGCTACGAAGGTCGGAGAAATTCGTTTGTATTTAGGCGGCTTGATTATCATGGTGTTAGCGTCATTGATTTGCGCTCTCACGGATGATTTATTTTGGTTTTTATTCGGACGTGGTTTTCAAGGTTTTTTCGGTGGCTTAACAATCCCACTTTCGCAAACTTTGTTAATGCGTCAATACCCACCTGAGGGCAAATCGTTTGCCGTTGCGTTGTGGAGTATGGCTGCGTTAAGTCCTTTCACTATTGGTCCTGCCGTGGGCGGCTGGATTGGGGATGAATTTGGCTGGCGATGGTTATTTTATTTGAATGTGCCATTGCCCCTTTTAGCCGCTGGACTAACATGGGCATTACTGAGTGAAGAAATTCAAATCCCGCGCAGAATTCCCTTTGATGGCATCGGTTTTTTACTGCTTTCGGGCGCGTTAGTTTGTTTGCAAACGGTGTTAAATCAAGGGCAAGATTCCGATTGGTACAACGCGCCGTATTTGGTGTGGCTGACCATTTTAGGTTTGTCATTGCTGGCGTATTTTGTCGTTTGGGAATTATCGGTGCGTGCGCCGCTACTCAATTTACGCTTATTTTTACGGCGTAATTTTTTCATCGGTACGGTGATGTTAAGCGTCGCGTTTATGTTGGTATACGGTTTGTTGTCAGTGTTATTGGTACGATTACAAGCGGTAGCAGGTTACACCTCATTTTTAGCGGGCAGTGTGTTATTGCCACTGATTTTTCTGGCTAAACCAATGGCGAGCGTCATTCATAAAATCGCCGCAAAATTTGATGCACGACTACTCGTGTCTATCAATATGCTGTTATTCGCGCTGTATTGCGAATGGACAAGCTCTTACGATTTTCACAAACGTGGCAGTTTTTTTGACCAACCGTTGTGGTCACAAGTGTTGGAAGGTTTTTGTTTAGGCGGTTTATTTGTACCACTGACGACGCTATTTTTATCAGGCTTAAACACAAAACGGCAAACACAAGCCGTTGAATTAGGTGGGATGTTACGTGTTTTGGGTGGTAGCGTTGCTTCGCCGTTGATGAGCGTATTTTGGGAACGTCGCGCCGCACAACATCAAATTCGATTAGTCGATAAATTCGCGCCTGTTGACGAGTTAAGTCGTGAAGTCGTCGGGAATTTGCGAGCAGTGGGGTTTCATGATTCATTGGCGATTGCCAAAGTGAACGCGGTGGCTAATCAACACGCGGCAATTTTAGGTTTAAACGATACGTTTCGTTTAGCGGCATGGTTATTTTTAGGATTAGCGTTGTTGGTTTGGTTTGCTCATCCGACAACGCCGAAGAAATCTGCCGCCAAAGAAGATTTGCGTCAGATTAAATTAGAAAAACTCATCGAGGAGCCGTGAACATGAAAATCGCATTATGTATTTTTCTATTTCTGAACGGTTGCGCGTGGTTGCCTGAAGACAGCAAAAGAGCAGAACTATTAGAACTCACGCTGCAAACGCAAACGTTAAGCGCGGGCAGTCACACTGAAAAAATCATTCGCAGTTGGGTAAAACCACAATGGTGGCGCGACTTTCATAATTCCGAATTAAACCGTTTAATTGAAACCGCGTTGAAAGATAATCCCAGTTTGCACGCGGCAACAGCTCGTTTAACACAATCCGAAGCCGTCGCAGATTTTCAAGAAGCTGAAATGTTACCGTCGATTAGTTCAAACATTGAATTTCATCATCGGCGTTTTTCAGAAAAAGATTTTTATGGCCCAACGGGCGGACAAACACTCACAGGCGCATATATCGACCCTGTTGTGTTTCGTTACCATTTGGATTTGTGGGGCAAAGACAAAGCCAAATTAGAAGCGGCGATTGGTAAAGAACAAGCGCAGGCTTCGGAATTAGCAGTTTCGCAACTACTTCTCAGTACCGCGATTACGCGCAGTTATATTGAATTATGCGCTGTTGAAGAAGATGTTGAATTACTCGAAAAATTAACTGAAAAAGCACACGAAAAATTACAGCTTGTGACATTACGATGGAAACAAGGTTTAAGTAGTCAAGACCCTGTGCATGAAAATGAACAAAAATTGGAAACGTTAAATCAACAAAAAACCAGCGTTCAAACGCAAGCACAACTGTTACGCAATCGGCTGGCAACGCTTGCAGGCAAACAAACCGATTGGGGCAAAACAATTCATACCACCGAAACAAACGCAACCACCTATTTACCACCGCCTGAAAGTTTATCAATTGGCTTGTTAGCGCATCGTCCCGATGTGGTTGCGGCATTGTGGCGCGTCGAATCTGCCGCAAAACTGATTCACGTTGCAAAAACGGCTTTTTATCCTGACGTGAATTTAGTGGGTTTTGCGGGTTTACGAAGTTTGAATTTAAAAGATTTATTTTTATCAAATGGCGCGAGTGTCGCTTACGGCATCGGGCCAACAATAACATTGCCGTTGTTTGAAGGCGGGCGTTTAGATGCCGAATTGAAAAATCAACAAGCCGCTTACGATGTCGCCGTGGAAACCTACAATCACACCTTGCTCACCGCCGCACAACAAGTGGCTGACAACGTGGCGCAATGGCGACAAACTGTCGAACACGATGCCGCACAAGAACGCGCGATTGAAGCCGCAAAAGCTGAATTGGAATTAGCCCAAAAACGTTATCAAGCAGGGCTAAGTACGCGCGATGGTTTCATCGATAGCGAATTAAATTTGTTACAGCAACAACTCACCGACAGCAAATTACACGCTGCCCATTTATTAGCCGCTGTCAGTTTAATTGAAACACTTGGTGGCGGTTACGAAAATCACACTTTGCCGAGTACAAAACCATGAATCACGAACACCTTAAAGCGAAATCACCGCGTCGTTTTCATTTTCAACGACATCGAAATTACCATTTAGCGTTAGTAACTGTGATTACGTTGCTGATTGCAGGAGCTTATGCGTTTTATTGGTTTCATGTTTCACGCCAATTTGTTGTCACAAATGATGCGTATATCGCGGGGAATTTGATTCCATTGAAAGCGCAAACTAGCGGCACAGTTGTTGATGTGCGTGTCGATAACACGCAATTCGTCAAACAAGGTGATGTGTTAGTGCGTTTAGATGGTTTGCAAGCGCAAGTCTCGCTCGAACAAGCGCAGGCAAATTTAGCTCAAAGTGTGCGTGAAGTAGAAACGCTGTTTAGCAAATCCGCCATGTTGCGGCAAAAATTGATTTCAAAAGAAGCGATTTTACATCGTAGCCAGCGTGATTTAGCGCGTTATCAAAGCGTAGCAACCGAAGGCGTTGTTTCTGTCCAGCAAATTGAAAATACGCAATTTCAAGTGCGTGAACAAGAAGCCGAAGTCGCGAAACTTCGCGCGGAATTAGGTGGCGCGGAGGCGTTAATTCAAAACACATCAGCTGCGAATAATCCAAAAGTGCTGCAAGCGATTGCCCAGTTTAAACAAGCGTATTTAGATAACACGCGACAAGAAATTGTCGCGCCTGTTTCGGGCTATGTGGCAAAACGTAGCGTGCAAATTGGCGACCAAGTACGCCCTGAAACATCATTGATGATTATCGTACCGCTGGATTATTTATGGGTAGAAGCGAATTTTTTAGAAAACGAATTAGTCAATGTACAACCTAGTCAACCTGTAGAAATCACGGTTGATTTGTATGGCTCAAAAGTGGTGTATCACGGTGAGGTTTTAGGATTAGCGGCGGGAACGGGTAGTGTTTTTGGTTTATTGCCACCTGATAATGCCACGGGCAACTATATTCACATTGTGGAGCGTGTGCCTGTGCGAATTGGTTTGAAAGCCGATGAATTACAAGCAAATCCACTGCGACCAGGTTTATCAAGTTTTGTTCGAATTGATTCCAGTTCAAAAGGGCAATCTGTTTTGCAACCCATTACGCCGAGCTTGAATTATCAAACGGATGTTTATAGTCACCAGTTAGAAAATGCTGATGTATTGATTCGTCGTATTATCGAAGAAAATAGGATAAAGCGATAAAAGCAATTTAAGGTTGTTATGAACCATAACAACCTTCTACTTGGTTCATAACAACCACTATTAACAGATTGAAAAACTTTACATTTTTTAAACGTGTATATTTTTCATTCTTTTTTCATTTAATTAAAATTTTGCTGGTGTTTGGCTCAGTTATTGCTTTAAAATCGTTGCATTTAAACTTACATTCTTTGAGGATAATCATGTTAAAAATGAAGAAATTATTGGTATTGCTTTGTGTCTCTAGTAGCTGTTTAGCAGCAGAACCTTCGGCAGAACGTCAAACTGAAATCCGTGCTTTATTACAAAACACTTGTAGCGGTTGTCATGGTGTTGATTTGCACGGAGCAATGGGACCATCATTAAAATCCGAAGCGTTAGCAAGCAAAGCAGATGATTTATTGATTACAACCATTACTAATGGTCGCAAAGGTACCGCGATGGCATCATGGAAATCAACATTAGAACCAGACGAAGTTAAATGGCTGGTGGGCATTTTGAAAAGTGGTAAATAAATAATGTGGGGTGGGATGCCGATAACTGCGGCATCCCATTCAACAATTTTTATACCCACATATTATAAATATTTAAGGAGCTGTCATGCTTAAACTAAAAAAGATTTCCATTGTCATTTCACTTTTCACTGTGACTTCGGGGGCGTTATTCACCAGTTTTGAAGCAAATGCGTTACCGAGTTTTTCGCGCCAAACAGGTGCATCATGTAGTCAGTGCCACACACAGTCTTTTGGTCCAAATTTAACCCCCTTTGGTCGTGATTTTAAATTGGGTGGTTATACAATGGGTGGAGGCAAAGCCTCTAACATTCCAGCGGTCAGCGCATTGATTTCGGGTTCTTTTACGAACACAAATAAAGATCAAACGGACGTTCCTGCGGGCTATAACAAAAACAACAATTTTACGTTTGATAGCGTGAATGCGTTTTACGCGGGCAAAGTTTATGGCAAAGTTGGCGCATTTGCGGAATTTGCTTACGATGGTGTGAGTAGAAAAGCGCAAATGGATAACACCGATATTCGGTTTGCTGACAATCTGGATGTGATGGACACGCCTGTCACTTACGGGATTTCGTTGAACAATAATCCAACCGTACAAGATTTATGGAACACCACTGCTTGGGGATTCCCATACAACGGTAGTGCATTACAACCTGGTGCAGGTTCAAGTGCGTTGATTGATGGCGGACTTGGCGCACAAGTAGGTGGTGCAACGGCTTACACCATGATTAACAATTTGTTGTATTTGGAAGCAGGTGGTTATACGAGCCTTTCAAATGGCATTCAAAGAGGCATCGGTATTCCAACAGGCGATCGAATGGAAATCGATGGTGCAGCTCCGTACTGGCGCGTAGCGTTACAAAAAGATTGGAAAGGTCACTTTTTTGCTGTAGGTCATTACGGCATGATGGCCGATGTTTTTGCAGGACGTGATCACACGGCTGGAACAACCGATCGTTACACAGATATTGCGTTCGATGCGACGTATCAATACATGGCAAATCCGAAACATATTTTTGAAGTCAAATCGACTTACATCTACGAAGATCAAAAATTGTCGGCATGGAATATCAACAATGGTTTAAATCCAAATGCGAAATCGTATTTGAATACATTTAAATTCAACACATCTTACACTTTCGACCAAACGTATGGCGTAACGTTCGCGTACAACAATGTTAAAGGTTCAAATGTTTCAACACTGAATACAGCCGATGATGGTACGACTTTCTATGATATTGGCAAACCGAACAGCGATTATTACACCGCTGAATTGGTTTATATTCCCTTTGGCAAAAGTGGCTCAATGCTCGCGCCGTGGTTGAATTTGCGGACGAGTTTGCAATACATCGGTTTTGCAAAGGTGAATGGTTCGACGCAAAAATCTTCAGACAACAACACGTTCATGTTAAATGGAATGTTGGTGTTCTAATTTAGACCAACGTTAATTTTTTTAAAGGCGTTCAAGAATAAATTTTTGAACGCCTTTTCTTTTTAGGAGTTTTTTATGGCTGACAAAAGTTTTATTCGTTTTAAAGATATTTCGATTAGCGAACGAATTTTAAATACGGTTTTTTTGCTGACAATTGGTTTGGGATATTTAGCCGCGTTAGCGAATATGTATTACACCCATCAAGGTTTAGATGGTAAAGCAGGGCTTTCAGTTGAAGACGTGGTGATTAGCTATTACGGTTCGACAACGCAAACTCGTTTAGGCACGGCAGTGAAAGGCATTATGAAACCGAATTTAAAAATCAAAAGCGATCAAGATGTGATTTTAAAGTGGATTCATAATGGTGCGACAGAAACAGGCTATGACGAAGACATTGCACCGATTTTAAATCGAGATTGCATCATGTGTCATACACCAAGCGTCAATCCGTCACTGCCTGATTTAACAAATTACGATGGCGTTTCAGAAGTTGCACATGGCGGTGGGGCGACAATTCCAACCTTAATTCGTGTGTCACACATTCATTTATTTGGCATCGCTTTTATTTTGTTTTTCATCGGTAAAATTTTTCTGCTTTGTGAAATTAACGTGTATGTAAAACGTGTGGCAATGGTTGTGCCTTTTGCGGCGATGTTGCTCGACGTAGTGTCGTGGTTTATCACTAAATCGATTCCTGAATTTGCGTACGTCGTGATTGCAAGCGGTGCGTTAATGGGCTTGTCGATGGGATTACAAATTTTATTGAGTATTTATCAAATGTGGTTTTTTAGTAAAAATGATTCATAAGCGTGAATTGCTATGTGGGTTTTTGTGACAGGATTCGCACTTTTCAAAAAATCCACTTGTATGAATGCAGGCAAACGTAACATAATCGCCCCTAGAAATTTTCCTAAGTTTTTAGTTGTTTTCTATTTCAATCGTTGTGGGTAGTGGTCTGAATCAATTTGGATTACTTAACCCATATCGATAGAAAGTAAAGATTAAAAATCTAAAAACCTTCCGATTTGCAAACACTATTCAAATTACAGTCATGCTCATGAAATATCGTATATTTAGTTTAGGCGTGCTTTTAGCCATCCTTTCATTTTCTACTTACGCGGCTCCGACAGTTGTTGGCAAGATTAGCTTTGCTAAAGGCAGTAATGCGGCAAGTCAGCCGAATTCGGCACCACGATTATTGGGTAAAGATGCTGAAGTTTACCAAGGCGACAACATTCAAACGTCGGATGGTAGTTTTGTGATTGTGGATTTTGTTGATGGCTCAAAAGTCACGATTCGACCAAACAGTAATTTCACAATTGAACAATTCGATAGCGCAAGCAAGAATGCAAAATTAACTGTTCATGAAGGTGGTGTGCGAGCGGCAACAGGTGAATTTGCTAAAGCTGGTGCGGATAATTTTCAGGTAAAAACACCCGATACTACATTAAAAGGCGAAAAAGATTCTGATTTTTCAGTGCGTGTTTGTAAGGGTGGCGATTGCGATAAAAAAGAACCAGAAAAAGATATAAGCGTTGCGAAAGTTGTTGATATTAAAGGCGACGTTTACGCACAAAATCGCGCTAATAAAAATGCCCAAGAACGTAAATTAACAATGGGTTCTGGTTTAAATCCACAAGATTTTTTAACTAGTCAAGCGGAGAGTCATTTAGTAATGGTTTTTCGTGATGGCGAGAAAGTGACTCTGCATCCAAATAGCGAATTCGACATTGTGAAATACGATTTCGAGCAACCTGGTAAAAAAGATCAAATTTTGTTCAAACTCGCGGCAGGTGGAATGCGGGCGTTAACGGGAAGTATCGGTAAAAAAGATAAATCCGCTTACGCGCTTGATACGCCTGTTGCAACAATTGGTATCCGAGGCACAGATGGAACAACAGCGTTAGTTTCAAATGTCGAAGGTGATCCCTCAACAGTGCTTGTTACACATGAAGGAACGCAAAGTTTGACTACGCAAGCTGGTTCAATTGATGTTAGTGCAAATCAAGCGGGGATGGCTTCAAGTGCGAATGTTCCACCAATTCCTATTCCTGTGCAAAATGTGCCACCTGCTGTGCAAGAGTCTATTAAAAGTACGCCACCCCCTGCGACTGCTCCCGATGCGAATAAAGCGTTTGAGGATAAACCCGCTGCAACATCGAAATCGGGGACAGCAGTTGTTGTGAATAAAGGCAGTGCAAGTGTTCAATCAGGTAAAGACGGAGACGGCGATAAGAAAGCCGAAAGCAATAAATCTTCGCCTGCGACAACCACGAATTCTGATTCAGGCGGTGGATCTAGTGGTTCAAAATCAGGTGGCAACTCAAATGATTCGGGCGGAGTGAAATTATCAGCAGGTCAAAGTAGCTTTTCAAGTAGTGAGGGTGGTGGTCGCGTTGAAAAATTAGACGAAACACCTTCTGTAATTTCACAAGATAGCGTGATGCAACAATCACCATCTGAAAGTGGTTCTGCACCTGCGATTCCTCTCTTCGGTGAACCAAGTAACGGTGGCAATGGAGGCGCAGGAGACCCTAATGCGGGATGTGCGTTATGATGCTAAAAACACCACTGGAACGAAATTTGCTGAAACATACGCAGTGCGTTAACTCAATATCTTTGAATACTATGTTAAAACCTTTATTTCTTGCGGTGGGCTTGAGCTTTTTACCTACCGCATGTAGCTTCGCCGATGATGCTCCGCCTGAAAAGTTTAAATTTGCAGTTCATAAGTTTTCTGTTGAAGGCGAAAACATCACATCTATCTTGTCAAATGAAGAAATTGCCGCCTATTTAAAGCCTTTTGAAGAAAAATCTTACGATCTGAAAGAATTACAAGAGGTAGGCAAAGGTGTTGAGGCGATGATTCGTGACGCAGGTTATGCGTTTTATCGCGTCATTTTACCGCCACAATCACTCAATACAGGCGAGGTAAAATTAAAGGTAATCGCTTTTAGTGTCGGAAATATCGCTGTTGAAGGTAATGATTACTTTTCAACCTACGGTGTATTGGCAAGTTTGCCAACCTTAAAAGAAGGCGTGTCGCCCAATACAAAAAAATTATCAGGCGAGTCCAAAGTTGCAAATAAACATCCAACAAAACAAATCGCTGTCACTTTTAAACAAAGCGAAACAGAAGATAAAGTGGATGCAACGGTTAAAGTGACCGAGCAATCACGTCCTTATCAATTTTCTCTTGGTTTTAATAACACGGGTTCTGATAGTTCGGGCGAATACCGTTTGATGGGTGGATTTCAATACAGTAATTTGTGGGGCTTAGATCATGTTGTGAATGCGTCTTACACTCTGCCACCCGATCACGCTGATACGATTAAACAATATGGTGGAACGTATGCGTTGCCAATTTACAAATTAGGTGGTTGGGTCAATGCGTATTACGCTTCATCAAATTCCAATAACGGTGTGGTTGCCACGGATTTAACCATTACAGGTGCGGGTGAAATGATGGGGATTCATTACCAGCAATTTTTGCCAAAATGGGAAAAGTACGAACACAGTTTAGACATTGGTTTTGATAGCAAGCATTTCATTAACGATGTGCAATTTAAAAAAGTGCAACTGGGTACTAATGTTCGCAGTTTGCCATTTAGCATTGCTTATAAAGCCGAATACCCATTTGAGGACGTGAGAACAGGTTATTTTGTGCAATGGGCTATGAATACAGGTTGGGGTTCAGAAAATACCGATTTGTTATATCAAAAATCGCGTGCAGGCGCGGACTCATCGTGGCAATTAGTACGCTATGGTGCAAATTTTATGACAACGTATGAGCAATGGATGCTAACAACGACGCTTTCAGGACAATACAGCGAAAAACCACTTATTGCAGGTGAACAAATTGGTATCGGCGGCAGTTTCGATGTACGCGGTTATGAACAACGTGAAACAGGCGCAGATAATGGACAAATTGCAAAAGTTGAACTTACCACGCCTGCATGGGAAAGAATCAATGCCTTTGTTTTTTATGATTATGGTCATGGTACAAAACAAAAACCGCAAGCAGGCGAATTAGGTGAATGGAATTTGAGTAGCACAGGGATTGGGACAAAATGGGCATGGCGTGAAAATCTCAACGCGAGTTTAACTTTTGCGACGGCGTTAAATGATGCGTCAACAACGAAAGCATTTAATAACCGATTGTTACTTAATGTAAATTTGCGTTACTAAGTTAGGATTCGAAAATGTTAAAAATAGGGCAGGGCTATGATGTTCACCGCTTCAAAGAGGGTGGTGACGTTATTTTAGGTGGTGTAAAAATTCCTTATGAACAAGGTTTAGAAGCACATTCTGATGGTGATGTGGTGTTACACGCTTTGAGTGACGCGCTTTTAGGGGCTGTTGCAATGGGCGATATTGGCAAACATTTTCCCGATACCGATCCTAATTTCAAAGGTGCAGATAGTCGAGTTTTATTGCGTCATGTTTATGGTTTGGTGAAAGAGAAGGGCTACGAACTGGGAAATGCAGACATTACAATTATCGCGCAAGCCCCCAAAATGTCGCCTTATACCGCGCAAATGTGTCGCAATATCGCCACAGATTTAAATGTTGAAATCGATTGTGTGAATGTCAAAGCAACGACAACTGAAAAGTTAGGTTTTGAAGGACGAAAAGAAGGGATTGCGGTACAGGCAATTGTGTTGTTGCAAAAAATCTAACCGCTAACGAAACGACAAAAAAGCCCGTTTAAAAACGGGCTTTTTCATGTTTACTTATTGGCAAGATTCGCAATCTGGATTGTCAATTGAACAGAAATTTGTAGGCGATTCTTGTTTAATCACTTCTTCATAAGAAAGCTCAGAAATTTGTTGTTTCAAATAATAGGTAGATTTCAAACCTAATTCCCATGCTAAAAAGTACCAATTCGAAATGACGTTGCCTTTGACATTCGCTTTTTTGAATAAATTGACCGATTGAGACTGATCGATATAACGTTGACGAACAGCCGCCGCTTTGATTAACCAATCTTGATCAATTTCAAATGCCGTTTTGCAAAGTTCTGGGTGATTGTGACGCATTGCAGGGTCAACGACTTTGAACTTGCCCGACTTGTTTTCTTTCACGAAAACTTGTTTATAAATCGGTTCGATACAAGGCGTTGTGCCAACGATGTTGGCAATCGTGGCTGTTGGTGCAATTGCCATGCAATTTGAGTTACGCATTCCGTGTTGTTTAATTTCAAAACGTAACGCATTCCACGCCTCTTGCGAAACACTAGAATGTCGCCATTCTTTTGGCAAATTCCTTGCGGTATCAATTGGCAAAATTCCACGCGACCATTTTGAACCTTCGTAACTTGCGTAATGTCCTTTTTCTTTTGCAATTTCGACCGATGATTTAATTGCCCAATACGAAAAATCTTCAAACACATAATCGGTTAAACGCAAATGTTCGTTAGATTCCCAATCAATGCCTTGAGAAATAATGTAATCCGTCCAGCCCATCAAACCCAAACCCACAGGGCGATGTTTTAAATTTGAACGTTTTGATTTTGCCGTCGGATAAAAATTCAAATCAATGACGTTATCAAGCATTCGCATCGCAATTGGAATCACGCGCGGAAAATCCGCTTGATTGCAAACCGACACGTTAATCGAACCCAAATTACAAACCGCCGATTCGTCGTCGCTGGTGTTTAAGCTAATTTCGCTGCACAAATTCGAACTACGAATCACACCAACGTGATCTTGTGGATTTCTGCGGTTATGTTCATCTTTGAAAGTGATTAACGGCGCACCAGATTCGACTAGCGCGGTGATAATACCTTTCCAGAGTTCCATTGCGTCAACGGTTTTAATCGCATCACCACGTCCTTCAGCGGCGTAATAAGCGCGTTCAAACTCATCGCCGTAGGTTTCACATAATTCAGGATTTTTGTGCGAACAGAAAAGTGACCACGACTCGCGGTTTTTTACGCGCTTCATGAATAGATCATTTGCCCAAATGTAAGGGAAAATTTCACGCGCTCTTAAACGTTCATCGCCGTTCGGTTTTTTCAAATTGATAAAGCGTTCAATGTCGCCATGCCAAGGTTCTAAATACGCTGCAAAAGAACCGTTACGTTTGCCACTTTGATTTACACCAACAGCGGTGTCGTTGAACACTTTTAAGTAGGGGATAATGCCTGAGCTGATACCGTTGGTTGATTTGATTTCGCTGCCTGCACAACGAACTCGCGTCCAATCGGTACCGATTCCGCCAGCAAATTTAGAGTACAACGCGCATTCGGTCATTGTGGCAAAAATGCCTTTGCCAAAATTCACACCTTCTTGTTCTTCCCAAATGGAATCGTCTGTCGTCGTGACAAAGCATGAAGACATTTGTGAAAAAGGGGTGCCTGAATTAAAAAGCGTTGGGGTTGAGCTGATGAATTCAAATTTTGACAACACGTTATAAAATTCAATTGCCCATTTTGTACGCGATTCAGGTGTTTCGTTTAATGCAATCCCCATTGCAACACGCATCCAAAAATGTTGAGGCATTTCAATGAGTTTTTGCTCGGTATCGCGCAATAAATAGCGGTCATAAACAGTTTGCATGCCCAAATACTTGAACAAGTTATCACGAGAAACATCGATAGCAGCATTCAATTTTTCGAAATCAAACTGATTCATTTCAGGCTTTAGCTTGCCTAAACCAATCGCGTTTTCAACGTAGCTAGACAGGTCTGGGTACTTGGTATCTTGCGTGACTTCTTTGTAAATTTGCTGCAATAACAACCGTGCAGCGGCAAACTCATAATCTGTTTTACCTACGTCGATTAAACTTGCTGCGCTGTTGACGAGGGCAGTGTGAATTTGTGCGGTTTTAATACCATCGAAAAATTGAATGTGTGCGCCTGTTTCAATTTCTGATAGGGAAACATCTAAGTCTTGACTAGCCCATTCGACGGCTTTGTGAATTTTATCAATAGCGATTTTTTGGGGTTGACCGTTTCTTTTTACTACGAGCATTTCTTTACCTTAAAAATTAAAAATTTTTCTTTAGAAAAATAGGGGATATGTAGAATTTATGCGGGATATAGAGACTGCTGAGTTTTAATTTGTCTCTAAAGTGGATGTGATTGTAGCTGCAAAATTGGTTCGAAATACAGTGTTTCGTTATTTAAATTTCTGCCAATAATGAAAATCAACAGGTTGTAATTTTTATTTTAGATAGGTAGTCGCACTGAATGACGAATGATTATTTATTTAACATAATAATCATTATGCGTAGTTTAATGTATAATTAATAAACGGCTTAAAATTACAAAAATAATCACATTCCTTAAAAACCTAAAAAACCTATTGTTGGACTTCAAGTTTTGCGTTACAACGCAACAATGGCAGGTAAATTTATACAATTAGGAGGACAAAAAATGGTATCAAAAAAAGTAGATAAAATTGCACCAAAACTTAGCACTTCAACTCCAAGCAACAATAAAAAAGCCGTCGATTTAGGCGATGATATTACTTTTAAATTCAACGAAAACATTCAAGCTGGCAAGGCAATATCATCATTACCGATGGTGAAGACACGCGCATCATTTCAATCACTGATAAACAAGTAAAAATCAGCGGTAAAACACTCATCATCAATCCAAGCGAAGATTTACAACCAAATAATCAATACACGGTAACAATTTCTTCCACAGCCGTTGTTGATTTGGCAGGAAATAATTATGTTGCGACAAAAGCACCGTTAAGTTTTTTCACCAAAGACAGCATAAAACCAACATCACCAGAACAACCTAAACCGCCTGTAATTGATGAAAAACCTGTCACGCCAAGCGATGACGCTTCACCCGTTTTGACAGCTGCAAAAGTTAATGGCGCTGCGCTGATTTTAAGTTTTGATGATGCCAATTTATTAAGCACCACAACTGCAAATCCCGCCGCGTTTAATGTGTTAAGTAATGGTGCAGCAAATCCTGTGACTGATATTTTTGTGAATCCGACCGCAAAAACGGTTGCGTTAATTTTGACAAATTCGGTTCTGAATGGCGACAACGTGACCGTTTCACCGACCCGAGCGCAGATAATGATGCAAACGCATTGCAAGATTTAATTGGCAATGATGTCGCTTCATTTAATGAAAAATTTGTTACAAACAACACGCTTGCGCCTGCTGAAAAGCCCGTTGAAAAACCAACGACACCAGAAACGCCCGATGTGACAACTATCGATATTTCAAGAGCGGGAAACAGCGACGCAAGTGCAGGTAATTCATTGTTTAAAATTGCGGCGGGATATTATCAACACAC
>JAQTOT010000200.1 GCA_028713145.1 Methylococcales bacterium | reverse complement strand
CGGTTCAAAAGGCGAAATTATTCGTGCATCGGGCAGTTTAGATATTGCTGTGGCAGGCTATTTCTTAGTGAAAGGCGACTTTGCCTTCGAAAAATCCAGCCAAGAACTCACGCTTTCGGATGGCAAAAAAATTACTGCGAATGCGCTCACAGTCAGCGGAATCAACGCTTCGGCGTTTGCAGGGATTGGTGGCGACACGGCAGTTGAAATGGGCTTAAAACTGGGCGAAGTCGATTTTGCGCTCGCCATGTTTGCGAATGCTGCCGCACCTACTGAACATTGGACAGCCTTAAAAGCGACCGCTGGTAGCGTGGAATTAGTGGGTGTTTCAGAAGTCACGATTTCCGCGAAAACGATTGCAGTTGAAGTCAATTTAGCCGATGCGCCCACGAAAACGGTCATCGATTTCAACGCGCAAGCGGTGCAAATCGGCGAAATTTCGTTCGATTTTGACGGTTCAAAAGGCGAAATTATTCGCGCGGCGGGCAGTTTAGATATTGCTGTTGCAGGGTATTTCTTAGTGAAAGGCGACTTTGCCTTCGAAACATCCAGCCAAGAACTCACGCTTTCCGATGGCAAAAAAATTACTGCCAACGCGTTGACCATTTCTGGCGTAAATGCCTCGGCGTTTGTGGGAATTGGCGGTGACACCCCAGCCGAAATGGGCTTGAAACTGGGCGAAGTCGATTTTGCCTTAGCGATGTTTGCGAATGCTGCCGCACCTACTGAACATTGGACAGCCTTAAAAGCCACCGCAGGCAGCGTGGAATTAGTCGGTGTTTCAGAGGTCACGATTTCCGCGAAAACGATTGCAGTTGAAATCAATTTACAAGATGCCGCAACAAAAACAGTCTTAGATTTCAAAGAGAAAGCCTTGCAAATCGGCGATATTTCGTTCGATTTTGACGGTTCAAAAGGCGAAATAATTCGTGCTGCGGGCGAATTGAGCATCAATGTTGCGAATTTCTTCGCGGTAAATGGCAAATTTGGTTTCGAAAAATCGACCGAAAAACTCACGCTTTCCGACGGAAAAACCGTTGATGCAAACGCGCTAAAACTCGGCGCAACAGGCGTTTCCGCCTTTGCAGGGCTGAACGGCGACAGCGAAAATCCGCTCGGTTTTGTGTTAGATGACGTGGATTTTGGGCTGGCATTATTGAGCGATAGTCAAAATGCCGCGCGGCGTTGGACAGCGTTGCAGGCAAACGCAAAAAGTGTCGCGTTCGTTGGCGTAGATGATGTTTCGATTGCGGGAAAAACTTTAAATTTAGCGATTAACACCGCTGATTCAGAAGGCTTAGTTGTTGATTTTAAAAAACAAAATTTAAAAATTGCCACAGGTTCAAACAGCGAAGTTACGCTCGACCTTGATGGGAAATTGGGAAAATTAACCCGTGCAACAGGCGAATTCGACTTGAATTTAGCCAATTTTTTCAGTGTGTCAGGCAGTTTTGCGTTCGAAAAATCGACCCGCGAAGTCACGCTTTCTGACAATTCCAAAGTCCAAACTGACGCAATTACCTTCGGCGGCGCAAAAGTCAATGCCTTCGCGGGTTTGAACGGAAATTCCGATGCCAAAATGGGTTTTGAACTTGCAGACTTGGATTTTGGATTGGCGTTATTTTCTGAACAAAAAAACACCGCACATCAATGGGTTAGCTTGCAAGCGACTGCCGAAAAAGTCGGTTTTGTCGGCATCGATGGATTTGCTGTTTCGGCAAAAAAACTCGCCATCAATTACAACCAAGCCGACGAAAAAGGCATCGTGGTCGATTACGCCGCGCAGCCGTTTGAAATCGCTACAGGTAGCGAAAATGCTAGTATCACGCTAGATATGGACGGCTCACAAGGGGCGTTAATTCAAGCTGTTGGTCAGCTCGACATCAACGTGATGGACTTTTTCCAAGTCAGCGGCGAATTCGCGTTCGAAAAATCGACCCAAGAAGTCACGCTTTCCGACCAATCCAAAGCCACCACCGATTTGCTTACCGTCGGCGGTCACAACGTCAGTGCTTTCGCGGGTTTGAACGGCGGCAGCGCAGATAAAATGGGGCTTGAAGTCAAAAATATCGACTTCGCCCTCGCGCTTTTGACCGACCAAAAAGACGTGCAACGTCGCTGGTTGTCGCTCAAAACCAACGCTGGCGCAGCGGCATTTGTTGGCGTTGAAGGTTTGACCGTCGCGGCAAATAATTTATTTGTTGAAGTAAATCAAAGCATTGGCAAAGACTCTGACGTAACCGTGAGCGCGACAGGGCAAAAAATTGTCACCGAAAAAACGAATACGATTTTAAAACTCAACGTAACGGATTCCGCAGGCGAAATCGAATTTAGTTATAAAAATCAATCAGCTACTGTTAATTTAAATCAAAGTGATAAATTATTAGCTAGCCAAATTAAACTCAAATTCGAAAGTTTTGCAGGCATCGGGCAAGGCAATGTCAAAGTCAGCGGCACAAAAACAGCTGGTTTTTCGATTGAATTTATCGGCGAATTAGCGGGGCAAGCTATTGAAAATGTTGAAATAAAAACGATTGCGCCCGACATTAGCGTTGACATTTCAGAGCAAAAAGCAGGCGAAACGTACGTTGAGACAACGCAAAATGGTCAAGATGCCAATGAAAAACAAGTCTTAACTTTCAATGGCTTGCAAGCAGGAAAGGGCAGTTTTACGCTCACTTTTGAGGGCAAAACGACTGCCGATATTGTGTTTGCAGGTTCTGACAGCGCGAAAAATGCCCAAAATATCCAAACCGCGCTCGAAACGCTTGCCAATATCGGCGCAGGCAATGTGATTGTCAGCGTAGCTAAAGATTTTGCTATCAATCGTCAACGTTATGCTGTTGAATTTTCAGGGAAATTAGCGCGTAAAAATGTGGGTGTCTTGAGCGTAAATCCGAAAAATCTCACCGTTACCACTTTTGAAACTGGCACCGCGACGGCGGCGACAAACGAGCAGCAAGAAATTCGTATTCAAAGTACGCTCACGACGGCGACGAATGAGAAATTTACCTTAAAATTCAATGGGAAAGAAACTGATAGTATCGGTTTTGCGACCACGGCGACAGCGAGTAACGCGACACATATTCAAGACGCATTGGAAAAATTAGTTGGTAAAAATAACGTCAGCGTGGTTTGGATGTCGAAAGATGCGAACGGAAAAAATACGTTGACAAACGACCAACGCTTTACCGTGACATTCAAAAATAATCAAGGTAATCAAAATGTTAGCCAGTTAGAAATTGGCAGTACGGCAAAATTAAGCAATCTCAACTTGTCTGTTTCGACCATAAAAGATGGCTCAAATGGCGTAGCTCAAACCAACGAAATCAGCACGCCGATTACCGACGTGCAAACCGCGAGTGTTACGGTCGAAACTACGCAAGAGGGTATTGCGGCTGAAATTATTGAAAACACGATTAAAAACAATGAAGTACAGCGCATCAAAATTAACGCAACGACGGATGGCACGTTTATTTTAGCGTTGAAAAATCAAGGAAAAACTTTAACAACCAATGCGTTACCGCTAAACATTTCCGCTGTCGATTTGCAAACGGCGTTGACGAGTGCTTTTGCGACGAAAATGGACGTTTCGCAAAGCAAAACAGGGGAATTTTTGGTTAGTTTTGCAGGCGATTTTGCAGGGCAAAATGTCGAATTATTAACCGTGACCACAAAATCTGCCGTGAAAGACGCAGTTTTAGCGGTTTCGCAACTTGGCGAAACCACTGAAAAAACAGTCGCTGTAGAAACTTCGACGACCCAACAAGTCAAATTAGTGGTTGATTATTCGACCCAGCCGTTGGTCGTGAAAACGGGCGTGGAAAGTGCGATTACGTTCGATATGAAAGGCGAAGTTTTACGGGCATCGGGCGATGTAGATTTGAATTTGTTTGGTTTAGTCAAGGTCAGCGGTGGTTTTGCTATCGAAAAAACGACGCAAACAGTCACACTTTCAACAGGAAAAACGGTACAAACTGATTTACTCACCATTGGTATGAGCGGTGTCAACGCGCTAGTTGGTTACGATCAAGGCACTGACGATACGAAAGATGATGTCGGTTTGGCATTAAGCGATATAAATTTAG
>JAQTOT010000038.1 GCA_028713145.1 Methylococcales bacterium | reverse complement strand
TTCGCCCCCAAATGCGCCCGCATTCATTTTCAACGCACCGCCCATTGTGCCAGGAATGCCCGCCAAAAATTCTGCACCAACTAAACCTTGTTCAGCACAAAACTTTGCGACTAACGCACACGGCACGCCTGCTTCAACGTAAATCGTTTCGTCATCAAGGCGTTCACAGATTTTCAAACGATTTTTGGTGTTAATTACCGTGCCGCGAATTCCACCGTCACGAATCAACAAATTACTGCCTAAACCCATCCAAAAAAGCGGTTCATTTTCAGGCAAATTTTGTACAACACAAATTAAATCCGCTTTGTCAGTAGGTTGATAAAATTTATCCGCAACACCGCCAACACGCCAACTGGTATAGCTTGCAAGCGGTTCGTTATAACGCATTTGTCCAGTGATTTGACTCACGATTTAACCTGCCAATTCCTGCAAAAGTAATTGCGGCAACTGCGTTGCAATTTGCCCAACATTTCCCGCACCCATTGTTAAAATCACGTCATTTTCGTGAACAATTCCCGCAAGTAATTTTGGTAAATCTTCCCAATGTTCCACGAAAATCGGGTCAACTCGTCCACGCAATCGAATTGCGCGGCTTAACGTGCGTCCGTCTGCACCTGCAATCACTTGTTCACCTGCCGAATACACTTCCATCAAAACCAACACATCAACTTCGGCTAAAACTTGCACAAAATCTTCAAATAAATCACGGGTTCGCGTGTAACGATGCGGCTGAAAAATTACAATTGAACGACGTGGCGCGTAGGCTTGTTTCAAGGCTTCAAGTGTTGCCGCTAATTCGCGTGGATGATGACCATAATCATCAACAAACGTCACGTTGCCATTTTTAACAGGGAAATCACCTTGAATTTGGAAGCGTCGCCCAACACCTTTAAACGCATTCAAACTGCGTTGAATTGCATAATCATCAACGCCCAATTTTGTTGCCACCGCAATTGCCGCGAGTGAATTCAACATATTGTGCCAACCAGGCATATTGAGCGTAACTTCCAGCGGTGCGTAATCGCCACGACGTTGCACGGTGAAATGTGTGTGCATTCCTTCTTGACGAATGTTGACTGCGCGAAAATCTGCGTTTTCATGCACACCGTAAGTCACCATTGGTTTTGAAAGCGACGGCAAAATTTCACGCACGCCTTCATCGTCCAAACACAAAACCGCTAACCCGTAAAAAGGCAAATGATGCAAAAACTCAACAAAGGTTTCTTTCAAACGCGAGTAACTGTTTTCATACGTTTCCATGTGGTCATGGTCGATGTTAGTCACAATCGCAATCATCGGCTGTAAATACAAAAATGACGCATCGCTCTCGTCGGCTTCGGCAACTAAATAATTTCCCGAACCAAGTTGAGCATTCGTTCCCGCGCTGTTCAATCGTCCACCGATAACAAACGTCGGATCTAAACCGCCTTCAGCAAGCAAACTCGCGGTTAAACTGGTTGTCGTCGTTTTGCCATGCGTTCCCGCAACCGCGATGCCGAATCGAAAACGCATCAATTCCGCGAGCATTTCAGCGCGTGGAATCACGGGGATTCGTTGTTGATAGGCTTCATCGATTTCAGGATTTGAACGGTCGATTGCACTCGAAACAACTACTACATCAACTTGCGTCACGTTTTCGCGTTGGTGTCCGATAGTGATTTGAATGCCTAACTCGCGCAATCTGTCAGTCGTGCTGCTAATTTTTATGTCCGAACCCGACACGCTGTAGCCCAGATTCAGCAACACTTCCGCGATGCCGCTCATGCCTGTGCCGCCAATTCCGATGAAATGAATGCGTTTGACTGTGCCTAAAGGATTATCGGGAAAGTTCATTTTTTTGCCTCTGAAATACAAAAGTTTGCAACGGTTTCGGTTGCATTTAAATAAGCGAGTGATTGGGCGATTTCTCGACGATGCGCTAAGTTTTCGCAAAGTTTTTCAATTTGTTGTGCCAAATTTTCAGCCGTCAAATCGCCTTGTTTGAGCAAAATCGCCGCACCTGCTTCGGTGAGATATTTGGCGTTAGCAGTTTGATGGTCATCAATTGCGCTCGGTAGCGGAATAAAAATAGCGGGAATGCCGATTGCGGCAACTTCGCTCACGGTCATTGCGCCAGCACGACAAATAATCAAATCTGCCCACGAATACGCTGCCGCCATATCATCAATAAATGCGTTGGCTTGAGCATTTAAATTTAATTTTTTATAGGTTTCAGCCACTTCGTTTTGCATCGCCGAACCAGTTTGATGACGAACTTCACATCCCCCCTGCCCCCCTTCAAAGGGGGGAGACGCAAGTAATGCAATGGCATTAGGCACAGTTTCATTCAGAGCTTTTGCACCTTGACTTCCACCAAGAACAAAAATCCTCAGGCTTTCCCCCCTTTGAAGGGGGGCATTAGGGGGGAGAGCTTGCGAGGGGGCTTGCTTTAAACTCTCACGAAGCGGATTCCCTGTACAAATTGCATTAAATTTTGGTGCAAAACTATTTGGAAAACCTTGCAAAACTTTCGTGGCAATTTTTGCAAGCAAACGATTCGTTGTACCAACCACGCGATTTTGCTCATGAATAATTAGCGGGATTTTGAGCATTCTTGCCATCAAACCACCAGGTGCGGCAACAAATCCACCCATGCCCAAAACCACGTCAGGCTTACGTTGTTTCAAAATTCTTCGTGCTTCTAAACAAGATTTAGCGAGTTTGAAAACGGCGGTCACTTTGCTCAAAATTCCTTTGCCGCGCAAACCCGAAACCGAAAGCCAGTCAATTTCAATTCCAGCTTCAGGAATCACGCGACTTTCCAAACCTGCTTTTGTGCCGAGCCATGAAACTTGCCAGTCTTGCGTTTGCAAAAATTGCGCGACCGCAAGCGCAGGAAAAATATGCCCACCTGTGCCGCCTGCCATAATTACGATGCGTTTAGTCATGCCAATATCCTTTTGGTAAATTTGCGTTGTATTCGGTCACTTCGTGATGAATGCGAAACAGTAACGCCACCGCGCAACACATAATCATCATACTGCCACCGCCGTAACTCATCAGCGGTAACGTTAAACCTTTTGTGGGCAACAAGCCCATATTTACGCCCATGTTCACAAACGCTTGGAAACCAAACCAAATTCCTATTCCGTAAGCGATAAAAGCTGAAAAACGTTCGCCAATTTTTTCGGCGGCAACACCGATTGCAAAGGCTTTCCAAACAAACGCGGCAAATAATCCGATGATTGTTACCACGCCAACTAAGCCCAATTCTTCAGCAATGACGGAGAATAAAAAATCCGTGTGCGCTTCGGGTAAATAAAATAATTTTTGTAAACCATTCCCTAGTCCCACGCCGAACCATTCGCCGCGACCAAAAGAAATTAACGCTTGCACGAGCTGAAAACCTGTTTTGAGCGGGTCAGCCCAAGGATCTAAAAAACTGGTGACACGTTGCCAACGATACGGCGAAAAATACACCAACATTCCCGCCAAAAATCCCACCACAGACACTAATAAACCGAATTGTAAAAGTCGTGCGCCTGCTAAAAACATGACACCCATCACAATCATTAAAATCACGACCGAAGAACCAAAATCAGGCTCGAGTAATAATAAAAAACTCACAACAGCAAAAATACCTAATGGTTTTAATAATGCTGTTGACGATTCTTGTACGTCCTTTTGTTGTTTGGTGACGTAATGTGCCATGAAAATAATCGTAAAAAACTTCACAATTTCAGAAACTTGCACCCGAAAACCTGGGATATTCAGCCAACGCGTACTACCGTTCACTTTTACGCCTAAACCTGGAATTAACACGACAATCAACAATAACGCACTAAACAAAAACGCTTTGCCGCCGTATTCTTTCCAAAAGTGCATCGGACGATACGCCACGAAGGTCGCGAAAATCAGACCAAAAACCATGTGAAAAAATTGTCGCGTCGGGTAATAAAACAAGTCGTCGTTCATTTTCGCCCCCAAATGCAACGATGCTGACGACACCATTACAAAACCAATCAGCAACAAACTAAAACTCACACACGTCAATGCCGTGTCGGTGTGCAATTTGAATCGAAAAGGAGCAGGCTTGTCGCGACGTTTCACGCAGGTAACGCCTCAATCGCGGCGGCAAATTGATTGCCTCTGTCTTGATAATTTTTGTATTGATCCAAGCTAGCGCAAGCTGGCGACAATAAAACCGTATCGCCCAATTTTGCGACGTGTGAAGCAATCGCGGCGACTTCTTGCATATCTTGCGCGTGATACGTTGGCACGATTTCAGGTAATTGATTTATTGCCGCTTCAATTTGCGGGGCATCTTTGCCTATTAAAATGACCGCTTTCGTTTTGGCTTGAATGACAGGCGCAAGTTCGTTCATGTCTTGCCCTTTGCCTTCGCCACCTGCGACTAAAATCACTTTTTCGTCGTAACCTTCGAGCGCGGCAATGCACGCACCGATATTTGTGGCTTTGGAATCATTCACCCAGTTGATGCCATTTTTAGTGCTAACTTTTTCCATTCGATGATGCAAGGCTTTGAAATGGCGAAGCGCATTCGCACACGCTTTTAAATCCAAGCCGATTGCCGAACCTAACGCAAAAGCCGCCAGTGCATTTGCCACGTTATGTTTGCCTTCGAGCGGTAAATCTGCGAGTGGCATCAATACATTTTCATCGTGCATTAAATTTTGATTGGCTAAATAAAAATCGGCTTTTTGTTTCACTGAAAAAGTAAACGTTTTGCGTGACTCATCACGCATTGCGAAAACCATCTCATCATCCGCATTTAAAACCATCACGCCATTGCCGCTGAAAATCACTTGTTTCGCTTGTGCGTAATTGTCTAAATCATCATGACGGTCTAAATGGTCGGCTGAAATGTTTAAAACGGTTGCGGCGGCGGCATTTAAAACGTGTGAGCGTTCAAGTTGAAAACTCGATAATTCCAAAACATACAAATCAGCTTTCGGGTCGAGCAAATCTAAAGCAGGTTTGCCTAAATTTCCGCCAACGCCCACATTTTTACCGCACGCTCTCGCCATATCACCAAGCATTGTGGTGACGGTACTTTTGCCGTTTGCGCCTGTGATGCCAACAATTGGCACATTCACAACCGCTGCAAATAAATCAATATCACTGACTAACCTTGCACCAGAATTCAACGCGGCAGCAATTGTTGGTTCAGAAAGCGCAACGCCTGGGCTAATTATTAAATGCGTCGCGCCTTTGAAAGTTTCAAATGTGAAAGCCGCTTTGCGACTATCAACGGTTGAAAAAGGTAAGTTTTGCGATTGCAAAAAATTCGCAACCGATGTTCCCGTAATGCCTTCGCCGACCACGATAATTTTTGCGTCAGGCGTTAAATCAAATTTTTCTTCTAAGATGTCTTTCATGATTTATCTCAACTTCAACGTCGCCAAACCAATCAACACCAAAATCACGGTGATAATCCAAAAACGCACAATCACACGCGGTTCAGGCCAGCCTTTGAGTTCAAAATGATGATGAATCGGAGCCATTCTGAAAACGCGCTTGCCTGTCGTTTTGAATGAAATGACTTGAATCATCACCGACAACGTTTCCATCACAAATACGCCGCCCATAATCACTAAAACGATTTCTTGACGAACCAAAACGGCAAGCGTACCGAGTGCCGCGCCTAATGCTAATGCGCCAACGTCGCCCATGAAAACCATTGCAGGATAAGTGTTAAACCACAAAAATCCCAGACCTGCGCCGACCAACGCCGCGCAAAAAATGACTAACTCGCCCGCGTGTGGCAATGAAGGAATAGCAAGATATTGTGAAAACGTTGCGTGTCCCGACAAATACGCAAACACGCCTAAACCTGTTGCCACCATGACCGTCGGCATAATAGCCAAACCGTCTAATCCGTCGGTTAAATTCACCGCGTTACTCGTGCCGACTATCACGAAATAAACAAAGATAACGTAAAACCAGCCCATATCAAAAAACACGTCTTTGAAAAACGGCACAATCAATTGCGTTTCCGCAGGCAAGGTCGCTGTTTTAAACAAAAATAATGCTGCACCAAAACCAATAATCGATTGCCACAAATACTTTGACCGTGCTGAAAGTCCATCACTATTGCGTTTCATGACTTTGCGATAATCATCCACAAAACCAATTGCGCCATAACCGAGAGTCACTAACAAAATCACCCAAACGTAACGATTACTTAAATCTGCCCATAGCAACGTCGTAATTGTAATTGCAACTAAAATCAACGTTCCGCCCATTGTTGGTGTACCCGCTTTTTCGTAATGACTTTGAGGTCCTAACTCACGAATACTTTGTCCGATTTTGTCGCGGCTGAGTTTGCGAATCATCCAAGGGCCAATCAAAAACGAAATCAACAACGAAGTCAGCGTCGCCACAATCACGCGAAACGTCAAATAATGAAAGACGTGAAAACCCCTGTCGAAGCTGGTCAAGTAATCGGCGAAATAAAATAACATCAGTGTGTTCCTGTGAATTCGGTTAAAGCGGCTGTCACATTTTCCATGCGTTGTGAGCGCGAGCCTTTGATTAAAATGGTTTCATTGCCTGTTAATAAAGGCGTGAGAGTTTCTAATAATTCGGTTTGTGATGCAAAATGCACGGCATTTTCTCCAAACGCAGCAACGGTTTTTTTAGTTAATTCGCCGACAGCAAATAAGCGTTTTACGCCGCAATTTTTCAAGTTTTCGCCCATTTCAAAATGTAGATTTTCGCCGTTTTCGCCCAATTCACCAAATGCGCCCAAAACGACCCAATGCTCGCCATTGCATGTTTGCAAAACGTTCAATGCTGCTTGCAGCGACGCGGTATTGGCATTGTAAGTGTCGTTGATAATCGTGTTGCCTTTGTGTCCGTGTAAAAGTTGCAATCGACCTTTCACAGGCGACATTGATTCTAAACCTTGTTTAATTTGTTCAAGCGAAATGCCTAATGCTGACGTTGCAGCGGTTGCCGCCAGTGCGTTTAACACATTGTGATTTCCCGCAAGTGGCAAATTAACACTGATTTTTTCATTCGCACAAATCAAATCAAAGCGTGTCATAAATTGATGATTTTCGATTTTGACATCGATATTTTCAGCACGAACATCCGCATTTTCATGCAAACCAAACGTAAGAATTTTTCGTGAATCTGCTAACTTTTGCCAATAATCAAAAAACGCATCATCACGATTTAAAACGGCTATGCCATTTGAGTTCAACGTTTCAATAATTTCGCCTTTCGTTTTTGCGACACCGTTTAAATCACCAAAACCTTCTAAATGTGCCGCGCCAACATTGGTAATGATAACTACGTCCGCGTTTGTTAAACTGCTGGTGTAAGCGATTTCGCCAACGTGATTTGCGCCCATTTCTATGACGGCAAAACGATTTTCAGGTGACAGTTTCAACAACGTCAAAGGCACACCAATGTCATTATTTAAATTTCCTTGCGTGAAAAGTACCGAATCATTCACACTCAAAATTGCCGCTAGCATTTCTTTTGTTGTCGTTTTTCCGTTACTACCTGTTACGCCAACGATTTTTGTAGACATTTTTTCGCACCACACTTTGGCTAATTTGCCGAGTGCAGAATGGGTATTTTCAACTAAAACTTGTGGCAAATTCGTTTCTAATTTTTTATGCGTTAAAACCGCACTTGCACCAGCCTCTTTTGCTGAATCGACAAAATCATGACCATCAAAATTTTTACCTGCAATCGCAATATAAAGATTGCCTATTTGCAACGTACGCGTATCGATACTTACGCCTGAAATTTCAGCATCCGCACCAATCAACGAGCCGTTCAACCAGCCAGCAATGTCGCTTAAAGTTGTTTTAATCATAATTTTGCTAACATTTCACACACG
The DNA here is from genome assembly GCA_028713145.1 of Methylococcales bacterium. Classification (GTDB taxonomy): domain Bacteria; phylum Pseudomonadota; class Gammaproteobacteria; order Methylococcales; family Methylomonadaceae; genus UBA10906. The sequence goes on along the minus strand of JAQTOT010000038.1, from coordinate 9,480 downwards.
CATTGAGCGTCACTAAAAGGCAATCTTTCACCATTAACTTCTTGATAATCTTCGTGACCTTTGCCTGCAATTAACACGCAATCCTGCGCGTCAGCGTGTTCAATTGCTCGACGAATCGCTGTTTTACGGTCATAAATCACTTTTGCTTCGTTATTGAAAAAACCTTTTAAAATATCTTCGATAATATCTTCGCTCGCTTCAAAGCGCGGATTGTCATCGGTGATAATCACATAATCAGCCAGTTCCTCTGCGACACGTCCCATTTGCGCGCGTTTGCCTTTGTCTCGATTCCCGCCGCAGCCGAAAACAACACTTAACTTTTCTTTTGTGTGTAAGCGCAAACCGCTCAACACTTTTTCAAGTGCGTCGGATGTGTGTGCGTAATCAACAATCACGAGCGGCTGATTATTTTCACCGCCAAATTTTTCCATGCGTCCTGCAACAGGTTTTACATTTTTCAATCGTTGTGCGGCATCATTTAAATCAATGCCGAGTTTTAACATCGTCGCTAAAACACACAACACATTTTCTAAATTAAATTTGCCAATTAAAGGGATGTGCAACGGCTGTTTTTGATTTTGCCAAACTGCGTCACAGTGAATGCCGCTTAAATTTAAGTCGATATTTTCTGCGTGCAACGTTTGACCGCGTGGCGCGATTCTATTTTTTGTCGAAACACCAATAATTTCAACGTGTTCAGGAATTACCGCAATAATTTTTCCGCTCATTTCGTCATCTAAATTGATAACGGCAAATTCTAAATTGGGCGAATTGAACAGTTTTAATTTTGTTTCTAAATAGGCTTCCATTGTGCCGTGATAATCCAAATGGTCACGACTAAAATTGGTAAAAATCGCACCTTTGAATTGCACACCATTGACGCGACCTTGCGCTAAACCGTGTGAAGACACTTCCATTGCCACGTTTTCACAACCATCATTTTTCAAGGTGGCGAGCATTTTTTGAACAGTTAACGCATCGGGCGTAGTGTTTAATGTTTCTTGTAAATTGCCGATTTTGCCCCAACCGATTGTGCCGATTACACCGCAGTTTTCTAATGTTTGTGCTAAAAACTGACTGCACGAGGTTTTGCCGTTTGTGCCTGTAATACCGATGACGTTCATTTTTTGCGAAGGCTGTCCGTAAAAACGCGCCGCGATTTCACCTAGATTTTTTACTAAGTTAGCAACAGGAATTTTTAAAATGTTTGAATTTGCAAGCATTTTGTCTGCTAATTCTGCATCTTGGCTATCAAATAAAATAGCAATTGCCCCTTTTTCAATTGCCGATTTCGCATAATTCAAACCGTGATGATTGGCACCTTTTAAGGCAATAAAAACGCTGTTTTCGGTAACGTCATTGCTGTTTAGCGTTAAATTTGAAATTTGTAATTCGCTGTCAAAATTAAGAAGTTCTGAAATCTTCATTAGTTTTTACCCATCAATAAAACTGGCATGTTATCCGATTGGTCGGGTGCGACTTCGAGAATTCGCAATGCGCCACTCATTACTTTTGAAAAAACAGGAGCCGACACAATCCCGCCGTAATACTGTCCTGCAGAAGGTTCGTCAATCATTACTGTGATAATTAAACGTGGATTGCTCGCGGGAGCCATACCTGCAAAAACGGAGAAATAACTGTTTTCGACGTAACCACCAGCACCTGCTTTTTTGACCGTTCCTGTTTTACCTGCAACACTGTAACCATCAACTCGCGCCTCATAAGCTGTGCCATCTTTTTGAATAACGGTTTCCATCATGGCTCGAACACTTTTTGCAGTGCGTGTTGTAAAAATACGTTTCGATTCGGGGTCTTCGTCACGTTTGAACAAACTTACCGAATGCAAAATACCATTATCGGCAAGTGCGGTGTAAGAGCGTGCAAGTTGCAAAGCGGTCACGTTCAAACCATAACCAAATGAAAGCGTAGCGCGATCAAACGGTTTCCATTGTTCATAATCGAGTAAATTCCCGCTTGCTTCGGTTGGGAAACCTGATGCGGTCGATTCACCAAAACCAAGTTGGCGATAAACGTCCCAAAAATACTTTGGCGGCATACGCAACGCCATTTGACTAACCGCGATGTTACTGGATTTTTTGATAACGCCTGTTAAATCAAGCGTGCCGTAATTGTGAACATCTTTGACAACGTGCGTGCCAATTTCAAAACTGCCGTTAGTTTCAAACATTTCATCGGGGCGCACATATTTACCATCCAATGCTGCCGCGACAACAAACGGTTTCACGGTCGAACCAGGTTCAAAAACATCGGTCAAAGCACGATTGCGGTATAAATTCTCTTTTAAATTTTTACGCGAATTAGGATTAAAAGCAGGCTGATTGACGGCTGCTAAAATTTCACCATTTTTTGCATCCAACACAACTAATGATGCTGACTTTGCATGATTCACTGAAACAGCGTGCGCTAATTCTCGATACGCTAAATACTGAATGCGTTGGTCAATACTTAATTCTAATGTTTTGCCTGCAATGGGTTCTTTGATGTTTTCAACATCATCGATAATTTGCCGTTTGCCGTCACGAATCACACGCTTACTACCAGAAACACCGCGTAATAGGTGATCATAAGCGGCTTCTAATCCTTCTTGACCTTTATCGTCCAAATCAGTGAAGCCAATTAAATGCGCCGCTACACCGCCTGTTGGATAAAAGCGTTTAAATTCGCGTTCTGAATACACACCTGTGAGTTTTAGATTTTTGACTTGTTCGGCTAAATTTGGACTGATTTGCCGCGCTAAATAGGCAAATTGTTTGTGCGGATCGGTTAAATACTCTTCGATTTTGCCGTCTTCTAAACTTAATAATCGATTGAGTTGCTTAATTTGCCCGCGCGTTGCGGTAACTTTAAATTCTTGCGGGTTAATCCAAATCGATTCCACAGGCGTACTAATCGCAAGCGGCGCACCATTCCTGTCTCGAATCATGCCACGATATGCCGACACAGGCACTTCGCTTACATGACGCATATCGCCTTCTTTTTGCAAAAAATCTTTGTTGAAAACCTGTAAATCTACCGCCTTATAAACTAATGTTGTCATGCCCAATAAAATTACGCCCAACACTACACGACGACGTTTTGAATAGTCGTGTGAGAGTAAAGTAGCTTCATTTTTATAGCGGCGATATTTCATTTTAAGGTTTGATGTAGATGATTTTTTCGCGTGGCGGTAATATCAATTTCAGCTGTTCACGTGCGACTTGTTCAACGCGATTTTGTTCAGCAAGCGTGGTGAGTTCAAGTTGTAATTGCCCCCAAGCAACTTCATATTGATCAAGTAATTTTTCGTGTTTTTGAATTTCGATGAAAATTAAGCGGGAATTATATTTTTTATAAATCACCATCAACGCCGATATAAGCAACGCTGAAATCAAAATGCTCATTCCCAAAAATCGCAACATAAAAATCAAACTCGCTCTGCAACACGCAACACTGCACTGCGCGAACGTGGGTTTTGTTTAATTTCATCAGCGGTAGGTTTTATGGCTTTGCTTAACACATTTAAAACGCCTTTTTCGATGTCTTCTTCTTTAATGGGCAATTTGCCAACGTTGCGTTTTACTCCTGATTCATCGCGCAGAAAACGTTTCACAATGCGGTCTTCAAGCGAATGAAATGAAATCACAACTAATCGTCCATTTGAATTCAATAAATTTATGCTTTGTTTTAATGCCGATTCTAATTCGCCAAGTTCGTTATTGACTGCAATGCGAATGGCTTGAAAACTGCGTGTTGCAGGATGTTTATGTTTTTCACGAAACGGAATTGTGTCTTCAATTAACTTCGCTAATTGGCGTGTCGTTTCAATTGGGTGCGTTAATCGTGTTGTGACAATGGCATTGGCTATTCTGCGTGCAAAACGTTCTTCACCGTAATCGAACAAGACTTGTACCAATGTTTTTTCGTCAATTTGCGATAGCCATTGTGCAGCAGATAAGCCTTGCGACGTATCCATACGCATATCGAGTGCGCCGTCATTCATAAAACTAAAACCGCGTGTTTCATCATCTAATTGCGGTGAAGAAACACCTAAATCGAGCAGAATGCCGTCTACTTTTCCGTTTAAATTTAATTGCAAGGCAATGTTTTCCATTTCTGAAAAAGGGGCATGAGCTAATTTAAAACGTGAATCTTGGGATAATTTTTGAGCGCGTTCACAATTGATAGCGGTTTCGTCACGGTCAAAGGCAATCAATTGTCCGTTTTCACCGAGTGTTTCCAAAATACGTTGGCTATGTCCACCACGCCCGAATGTTCCATCTATATACACACCATTTGGTTTGATTGCTAAATGGTGCAATGCTTCTTCGAGCATTACCGATAAATGGCTCATTAGGTAAATTCTTCCGTTTTAAAAGCAATAAAAAAGCCCACAAGGGCTGGTTTGATTTGATGCAATATAGATTTCAAATAAGGCTTAGTCAAGCGTGAAAACTACCTACGTTTCAGTAACTTCTCAACATTTTGATAAATACTATTTTGTATCAAAATGTTAGTGATTTTTACTGATAAATCACTTTAAGTTTTTTAAGGTTAGGTGAAAGAGTCGGCCTATAAGCTGGATTTTGTCGAGAACAGTCATTCATCTACGCGACAAATCACTTTGCCGCTTTAGCAATCTACCCGAAAGCTGCCAGGGCGGACAAATGCTTTCCTATTTGATCTTGCTCCGAGTGGGGTTTTCACTGCCACACCTGTTACCAGTTGCGCGGTGCGCTCTTACCGCACCATTTCAACCTTACTGATTCGATAAACGAATTTAGCGGTATATTTTCTGCTGCACTTTCCGTAGGCTCACACCTCCCAGTCATTAACTGGCACTCTGCCCAGTGGAGTCCAGACTTTCCTCCCCTCTATCATTACAATAAAGCAGCGACTGCCCAGCCAACTCTTTCGCGGCGTAGTTTAGCACAGAAGGCTTCTTGTTTGGTTTTGCTTTTTCTAGCACAACAAAAAACCGCCCCAGTTTGCACTGAAAGGGCGGTTTTGCTTAAAGAAAATCAGCTGAGAATTAGCAGAGTGCTGCGGCTTGACAAGTTCCTGTAATCGCCCAAGTGACTTTTCCAGCTAAAAGACTAGGTGTCATGACATAAGTAAGGCTATCAACAGCAGCCGTGCCTTTTGCAGTTATTACACCAGAGCCTGTTGTCGTAATAGAATCAACTAAACCAGCAGGCGTTGTAATATCATCAGGGATACCGTTTGTTTTTTTAAGGCAAAGAGTTAAGTCATTTGTTGTTTGTGCGCACAACTCCACGCCAATTTTATATGGTGAAGTCGCTAAAATCACTTCCGTAAATTTTGCTTTCTTTGTGTAATTTTGATAAGCAGGCAACGCCACCGAAGCCAAAATACCAATGATCGCCACCACAATCATCAATTCGATTAACGTAAAACCTTGTTGCGCTTTTTTAAGAGTTGTTTTCATAATTTTTTCCTTTGAATATTAAGGATTAAAAAGAGTGTTTATGAATTCAGCGGTTTATAAATTCGTTTTTGATTATAAAACGCTGAGCTTCACATTTAAATGCTCTTATGTGATTTAGTTCTCAATTCTCACCAAAACTTCACCGCGTCCAATTTCAGACATATCGCCAGCGTAACGTTGCACGCGATTAAAAGCGTTTTCAGTTAGCGCAAATGTTGAATTGAGTGATTGAAAGGACTTAAACAACATGGGTAAAAATGCCAACGTGTGTGAGCCGCAATCGTTAAAACTTGCTGGTAATTTGGGTGCATTCCAAAGTAATAACGTTCCGCGCCGCATTGAATGCCCTAAAAACTTTCCAGTATTTCCCAACACCGCAATCGTGCCTGCAATCATGCGTGAGCCACAATAATCGCCTGCACTGCCTTCAATTAAAATTGTCCCACGACGTAAATGATCGCCTACTCTGTCGCCTGCATTACCTTTGACAAGAATTAAACCGCCTTTCATGCCCATTTTATTGCCAGCCAGTGCGCCGCCCAAAAAATCGCCTGCATTGCCGTCAATTTCAAGCTGACCTTTTTTCATTTCGCAGCCTGCGTAAAGACCTGCGTTGCCGAAAACTTTAATCACACCTGATTTCATTCCCATACCGCAATATGCGCCAACATCACCTTCAACGCGAATCACACCGCCGTCTAACTCTTTGCCGATGTAATCGAGTTTTGCAACACTGTTTTTAATCAAAATATGCTTCGTATCAAAACCGCTCACAGCAAACAACTCATCAACGCGCACTTTCTTTTTACCACAATGCAATTTAATGGCTGCAATTTCAACAGGTTCTAAGTTTTCTAATGCCTGACAAACAAGTGGCGACATATCAACACGTTGTTCAGGACGAATTTTTAAAGTGAAAGTTAATGCGCTCACGCCATAATCTCCTGTAAATGAAAATGAAACGGACCTAATTTACCGCCGTAATTGCCTGCGCTAATTCGTGTAATGCCATTTTCAACGCCTAAATTGCAAACAGCTTGAATCCCAACACGCATCGCTTTGTCGATGTCTTCTTTGCTCAAACCGTCGATAACAATTTCCATCACCGATTCAACGTCAGGCGATAAATCGGTTTTCTTGGTTGAACCTTTCAAGGTAGGACAAAATGCGTCATTCGTTGAGGCGTTAAGCGTTTTGTATTTTGAACCGACTTTTGAACCTGAACGCACCACACCACCAGGGAAAGGCATAATCACGTTGGGAATTTTTTTCATTTCTTCGATTGCCGCTTCACAGGCGGCGAGTGCTTGCGGTTGTGATTGCGCTAAAACTAAGAAGTTCCCACCACCGACAGCATCAACTTGACCTGTTGTGGCTTCGGCTAAGAATTCGCCATCCATCACTGGAATGCGCCAATAACGTTTGCCCGAAATGAATTTTGAGGTTTGAAAACCGTCACCGAAATAACGTAAGTTTTTACCAAGTGGAATGCGAATACCACCATCAATACCTGCAAAAAGTGCCGAGGTTGGCGAGGTTAAAACGCATTGCCCAGCGCGTGTTTCGAGTTGTTTCGCTAAACCTTTGCCGCCCATCGCAAAAATCATAATTGAAACACCAGGTCTACCGTCAGGCGTTTCATCAGGCGATAAAACACGCTCAATACCTGCTTCACAACCGCAGGCAATCACAGACGTAGCAAAACCTGTCATGGCTTGCGCGGCAATCATTGCCCATTTTTCATTTTGCGCGGTGATAATCGCTCGCGTGCCTTTCATCGGAAAGGCTTCGGCGAAAGTCGCGTCTATTTGGACTCCGTTAATAATCATTTTTTTCTCCAAGATTTTTCAGACAAATCCAAGTAATTCGTCTAACAGTTCATTCGCTATTTCAACACTTAATTTGTAGCCGTTGCAATCAAGTAAAAAATTGTAACGGTATTCTTCAGCGCAAACGCTGATAACTTGCAATGCCATAAAGTATTTGTTTTTGTCAGTTCTAAAAGCAGTGGTGGCAATCAATTCTTCGAGCAATCGCTGTAATTTATGCGTTTTGCTATACGCACCAAACTCGCTTTTGGTTTCAAGTAAATGTTTTAACAGCAATTCAAGCATTTGCTGATAATGAAAACAGTGCATTGCACAATCTTTAATGCCCGATTTTTCAGTGAAATCAATTAACACTGCGTGTTCCCACGCTTTACCGCCTAAATTTTCAAGATTTTCAAATTGTTTTAATTTTTCGGCGTACATGATTTACCCCTTTTTCATAATCCGTGCCGCTTCACGTTTCCAATCGGCATCTTTTGATGCGGCGCGTTTATCATGCAATTGCTTCCCTTTTGCCAAACCGATTTCGATTTTGGCTCGTCCGTTTTTCCAATACATGCCCAGCGGCACAATCGTATAACCTTTTCGCTCAACCGCACCAATCAATTTGTTTAATTCGTGACGATTCAACAGCAATTTTTTACGGCGCACCGCTTCAGGTTTAATGTGCGTTGAAGCCGAAAGTAACGCCGAAATATGTGCGCCCAAAAGCCACGCTTCGCCTTTCTTAATATCGACGTAACTCTCTTTGAGTTGTACGCGCCCATCACGCAAACTTTTCACTTCCCAACCTTCCAAAACCAAACCTGCCTCAAAACGTTCTTCGATGTAATACTCGTGAGTGGCTTGACGATTTTTCGCAATCGTGGAATTTTGCGATTCGGCTTTTTTCTTTTGTGCTGCTTTATCTGCCATGATTATTTTTTCCCGACGGTAACAGTTTGCAAAAGGTTTAAATCGACACGCCGTTTAAACGCATCGGCGATTTGCTCTTTGGTGACATTTTGCACATTTTGTTGAAACGACTCTAAATAATCGAGTGGCATTTGATAAAAACCAATCATAGCAATGTAATTTACAAGTTCTTTATTACTATCAAACTTTAAGGGAAAACCGCCGATGATGTTATTTTTCGCTGCGGTTAATTCGGTGTCAGTCACACCATTTTTGACAAAATCAGAAAGTGTTTGATTCAAAACGTCAAGCGCTTGAGCTGTTTGGTCGTTGCGTGTTTGCAAACTTGCTACAAATACGCCATTTTTCAAAAGAGGCATAAAACTACTCGACGCACTGTAAGCTAAGCCGCGTTTTTCGCGTACTTCGTCAAATAATTTTGAAACCAAACTGCCGCCACCCAAAATGTGATTGCCCACATAAAGCGGAAAATAATCAGGATCTTTGCGATAGGTTCCCGTTAACCCCACTAAAACGTGAGTTTGCGTTGAAGGAAAATCAAGATTTTGCGTTGTTGCTTTCGTCAATACGGAAACGTCAGGTAATGGCGCAGGTTTTTCGCCTTGCGGTAAATTCGAAACCAACAAACTTGCTGTTTTTTCTGCGTCCGTTTTCGACAAATTCCCCACAATCACAACAATCGCATTCGATGATGTGAAATACGTTTTATAAAAATCTTTGACGTCGTTTGCAGTGAATTTTTCAACCGTATTTAAAACGCCTAAATTTGGATGCGCGTAAGGATGCTCACCGTAAATGGCTTTAAAAAATGTTAAATTTGCCAACTCAGCAGGCGATTCTTCACGTTGTTTTAACGCAGCAAGGGTGCGATTTTTTTCACGAATAAAATCTTTTTTAGTAAAAGTCGGCTTGCTTAAAATGACACGCATTGTGTCAATGGCTTTGTCAAAAAGCGGTTTATCCGTTAAGGTTCGCAACGTCACACTTGCGTTATCAATTGAACTCGCTGTGCCAAAATTTGCACCAACACTTTCAAAGCGTTGTGCGATTTCTTCTGCATTCCATTTGCCTGCGCCTGAATCGAGTAAATTCGTGGTGAATGAAGACAAACCAAATTTTTCACCATCTCGCGCACTTCCTGCATCGAAAACAACTTGAATATCGACCATCGGCAGTGCATCGGTATGCACAAAATACACACGGCTTCCGTTTTCTGTTTGCCAATTTTCAATCGCTGCGGCGGCAAACGTATTTGCACTCACGAAAATCATTGCCATCGCAAAATAACAT
>JAQTOT010000037.1 GCA_028713145.1 Methylococcales bacterium | reverse complement strand
ACTGTTTTACGTTGCGAAAAAAGATTTGGAAGAAACCATTGAATCCTTGGAATTTGACAGTCCAGACAAATGGGGTGGTGAAGTGGTGTTAGGTGATGGTTCAAAATACTTTTTTGAAATCCTCGACGCGCCGCCCAAAATTCCTCTAACCCTACAAGCAAAACGTTTATAACTTAGGAGGCTGTCATGTCTTTATATATTGTTGCTGACGAATGTATTTCTTGCGGTGATTGTTTGCCCGTATGCCCTACAGATTCAATCAAAGAAGGTGCAGTTGTTTTTGAAATCAATAAAAAAACGTGTACCGAATGTGCAGGTGATTTTGATGTGCCACAATGCGTAAAAGTGTGTCCGATTGATAACTGTATTTTGCCGTTTAATGGCTAGATTTCGTGAGGGCAAATAATCAGTTTGCCCTTCAAAACAATTTGGAGAATTCGTGATGATTACACCAGAGCAATTACAAGCAATCGCGAGCAGTCTTGAAGGTCAGCCGTTGAATGATGCAATCGTCACGTTTTTACGAGCGCAATTCCCTGACATCCATTTTACTTATTGTATGGATGATGATGTTTCAGGTGTGTTGCCAAAATTGGAAAATCCTCGTTTTAATTTATATCTCATCGATGGTCGGGAGCATTGTTTGTGCTTGACCAAAAATCATGAAGACGCGTCGGGTGTACTCGTTGCTGAAGTTATCGATGATTAGGTGACGTGATGGCTGAAACGATTGTAAATGTCCCCGTTGCAGATTGCCGTTTATGTCCTTTCCGCAATAAAACGTTGTTAATGGGGCGTTGCATTCCCGCTGACATTTGCGTTTTTGTTGAAAGCGGTCGGCAAATCGATCGTTTTTTTCGCCTCAATCCTGAATACGCTGTTCAATATCTCAAAGACCCTTTTTGGGAACGCCGTGCCATTGCCGCACGTTACGCACCTATCAAATTCTTAACCCCTTTAATCGAAGACGAAGATGAAGTCGTGCGTCGCGTCATCGCTTATCGTTTGCCACCGCAACAAATCACTTGTTTTTTAAACGACCCCGACCGCGAAGTTCGCATGACGGTGGCGGATAGAATCGAGTTTAGCCATCTCGAAAAACTCGCCACTGACCCCGATTACATTGTGCGTTTGACGATTGTGAAACGCTTGCCGATTGGGCGGTTGTTTCGGTTTATCAAAGACGAGGATTTGCAAGTTCGCAAAAAAGTCGCTGAACGTTTACCCGAAGTGAGTTTGGGACTGATGGCAAACGACAGTTCACCTGCGGTGCGGCGCATTATTGCAGAGCGCATGTCGCCTGAAGATGCGGTCGTTTTAATTGACGATGAAGATTGGGTGGTACGTTACACCGTCGCGTTAAAAGTGGATTGCAGTGAACTTGGCGTATTGGCAAATGACCCCGAACCCGATGTGCGTGAAGTTGTGCAACAACGTCTAAATCCCACAACTCAATCGGAAGAAAACAATGATTGAACCTAAACTTAATCTCGCAGGGCAAACGATTACGCAATCTTGCAAACAACTTGTCCCTGATAAAAATAACGCCGTGTTGCTCAATGCCTTGCAAGCGTTAATTCCCGATTATCCTGTGCGTTTAGCGTTGACAGGTGATGAGTGGTATCAATTGGGCGGTGTGGTTGACGCGCAAGGCACACGGCTGGCAAAAGATTTAGTCGAATGGGCGGAGCGAACCTATATTGAATGTGGACAAAATCTACAAACGCTCATTGACCACACACTGGAACAAAAGTTAATTGCGACAAAAAAGACAGGTCGCACGCTCTATTTTGTCGTGCAAACGGGTGAAAAAGCCGAAGATTTTACCTTGATTGAAATTGATAAAATTCACGAAGTCAGCGACCGATTACTGGCAGATGAAACGAATCCGCCTGAAGATTTAGAAGAATTTATCGACCCATTGCAACCGCTTTGTGTTGAGCCATTAGCGTTTGGGCAAGCACGTTATGTGTATCGCCGAAAAACCGATGTGGCAATTTTTATGGAAGTGATTAACGAACGCAATGTGTCCGAACATCCTGTGCAACGTTTTATGGATGATTGGAATCGGAGCAGCGCGGGACAAACGAAACACCTTTCTGAAAATTGGATTATTCGCCCATATCGCCACACGGGACGGTTTGGCGAACAGATTGTGAATGCCGAAATTATCAATATCGAAACCACGAATCTGCCGCATTTGGAAGATTTTGCGGGTAAAAAAGGCACCGCGTTGAGCAACATTCTTACCCGTTTTGATAGACAAGCGGGTTATGCGTTTGCGTGGTTTTTTTATATGCTCAAAGGGAAAATGGTTTCGACAGACAGCGCGGAGGCGGTTTATCGAGATATTTCGGGCGATTTTTCGTATTTGCCGCCGCAAGATGAAGCCATTTTGCGTGATTGGATTGCCAGCCCGTATAACGTGTGATGGAAATTACGCTTGCAACGACTTCTGATATTCCAGCATTGTGTGAGTTGCTCTCGCTGTTATTTTCGCAAGAAGCCGATTTTCAACCTGATGACGAAGCGCAACGGCGTGGTTTGACGCAGATTTTAACTAATCCTGACGTGGGGCTGATTTTGGTTGCACGTCAGAAAAATCAAATTGTGGGAATGGTGAATTTACTTTTTACTGTTTCCACTGCGCTTGGACAGCGGGTGGCGTTGCTGGAAGATTTAGTTGTCTTGCCAACTCAGCGGGGTAAAGGTGTTGGTTCAAAACTTTTGCAACATGCCATTGAAACTGCAACGTTGCATGATTGTCATCGCATTACGTTACTCACCGATTTGGCGAATGAATCCGCACAGCGGTTTTATCGAAAACACGGATTCAGTTTTTCGGCGATGATTCCGATGCGGGTGTTGTTGTGATTGATATTTTTCAAACACAATCACAACCAAAATACTCACAAAACAATCGATGATAATTTGCAAAGTCGTGTTGAGTGAGTGAACCGTATTTTTTAATGACGACATTCTTTGAAACAACAAAAGGTTTGCGAACAATCACTTTTGATTTTTTTGGAATTGAGCCAATTTGAAACATCGAATTATCAATTTCGAACTCCCCCACAAGCAATTTTTCTAACTGACTGCTAATCGGCAAACCAACAAAATCGTTGTGTGGTAGATTGTCCTTCAGAACTAAAACAGGTCTATTTTTACTGGCTTTCAAATCACTAAAATAAAACTCGCACAACACAACATCAGCGATTTTTACGTCCATATTTCATCCTCATTTTCGTTTGTCCATTCATCAACAAGATTTGCACTGTGATTTGAAAAAGCGAGCGTTTCATTTAAATCATTTTTTTGTGTGGCGCGTTGTTCATAACGTTGTTTTATGAATAGAAAAAAATCATAAATTTCACGTTGTGCGTGTTCTGGCAAACTTTGCCATTCTTGTTTCTCAATTGCGTAGCTCATTTTTCACCTCGATTTTGTCGTTGCATTTTGTTTTCCTGAAATTGTTTTCACCTGTTAATACTTGTATAAACCAAACGCTTTTTTATCATAAAATTTTCTAATTTCTGCAAAAATGGGGTCATCATAATGCCTAGAGCTGTCTCGGAATGGTGCATGTTCAAAAAGTGCATATCGCTCAACAAGCAATTTATATTTCCAATAGCTGTCATTTTCACCATTTTTGCAATAACAATTCACAGCGAGCAATTGTACGATGTCATTGGTAAACAAGGCTCTGACTACGTTGCTATACATTTTTTCATTTAAACTGACTTCACTATTTTTGATATTTTCAGTATTAAAATTTAAGCCTATTTGACTGTTTGGTGAATTGATTGCAATGAATTTTAATAATTGATAAAGAATTCGGAAATAATGCCCATATAAATGTGAATTTACTTCCAACATCGATTTAGCATTATTCAACGATGTCCTATCGGATATTATAGTAACTCGATGGCTATGTATTGCTTGTTTGTCAAAACTTTCAAAAATCTGATTATGCACATTTAACAACGCAAAAAATGTACTTTCAAATTGTTGTTTAGCTTGTGTTTTTAACTGTTCATCAGAAACTTTCTTAGCATTTTCTAATTGCTCAACTTGAGCGGCTAATTGCTTATCTAAAACTTCGTGTGTTTTTTCAAGTTCATCGCGTTGCATTGCAACTGTGAATAATAAAGCTAATAAACCAAGAAAACTTAACAAGGGATTTAACGTTCCACCGACAAAATCACCGAATGTTCCCCAATTGCTATTTTCGTTACTGAATTGACTGTGAAATTGAGAAAAATATAGTCCGAATACAACAACGACAGCAAAAGCCCCTATTAAGAAAATAACCAAAAGATTTTTAGGTAAAAATTTATAATTTTTATTGCTCATTCTTCTCTCCAAATTTTATAAACTCAAATTGTACCCACCAGCGCGACATCAATATCAGAAATCCATAAATCAATCCTACAAAACAGCTTCAAATGTTAGATGTATTTCGCCTAAATCATCTGTTAATTGTTGCGATTGACTGATGTTATGTCATCATTGTCCCCAATGAATAACTGATAAATGAAGGAAAAATCATGAAATTTGTAGACTCCAAAATTGTATTAACCAGTTTATTGTTATTACAAGGTTGCGCGAGTGTGCCACCGACACAATTTTACAGTTTAGAAGCCGTTGCAACGCCGATGGCATCTCAATCACCCGAAAAAAAACCACTTGTCGGTATCACACAAATCAGTTTGCCAAGCGCGTTAGAACGCAAACAAATTGTGACGCGCGATGAAAAAGGACAATTAACAATCGCCGAGCAACATCAATGGGCAGCATTGTTAAAGCAAAACATGACCGAAGTTTTGGCAACCGATTTAGCCGCAAAGCAACCGAACTATTGGTTTAAAGCACATCCTTGGAGCTTACTTGGCAGAGTAGATTACCGAATAGTGATTGACGTGATGCGACTTGATATTGTGCTAGGAAAATCGATTCGTTTTGCGGTGAATTGGACGGTTTTAAACGAAAAAAATCACGCTGTTTTGCAGCACGATTCGCTTGAACTTTCGCAACCTTTAGCCGATGAAAAGTATGAAACGGCTGTTTTAGGTTTAAATGCGTTGCTTGCATCGCTGAGTGAAAAATTAGCATTCGTACAATTTTAAAAGTGATAAAAAATGAAAAAGGTTAATTCCTCAAAAGCCTTATGGCTTGCGCTATTAGTGGGTATTTTTTCCAATGCGAATGCCGACAATATCGCTCTAAATCCCACGCATCCCGAAAAATACACCGTTGTGAAAGGCGACACACTTTGGGATATTTCAGGAAAATTTTTACAACATCCGTGGCAATGGAAAGAGCTTTGGAAATATAACGCGCAAATCAAAAATCCAAATTTGATTTACCCAAACGACACGATTTATTTCAGCATCATCAATGGCGAGCCACAACTGAGTTTGTCACGTCCCGAAGTTATTGCAAAAACAGACAAGCCTTGCGTTCTCAAACCCACTGAATATGAAAAAGGACGACAAAGTTTTCTGCTCGATAAAAACAACAAAGTCTTGCCCTGTGCGCGAGAAAGTGAACTTGAGCAGCCCATTAACTTAATTCCACACGATAAAATTTCAGCATTTTTAACCTCGCCAAAAGTGGTTTCACCCGAAGAATTAGAAAATGCGCCGTATGTGATTGGTTTTCATGAAGGGCATTTGCTCGCGGGAACGGGCGACAAGGTTTATGTCAAAAACTTAACGGATAAAACCGAAAATACTTACACCATTTATCGCACGGGCGAAACGTATCACGATGCAAAAACGGATGATATTTTGGGCATTGAAGCGCGTTATATCGCCTCGGCAACGTTATCCAATGACAACGACCCAGCAACGATGGTGATTACCAAAGGCACGCATGAAATTCGCACAGGTGACCGAATTATGCCCAGCCCCGACATTGAAAATACGCTCAGTTTTTTCCCAAAACCGCCAGAGCAACTTATCAATGGTCACATTATCGGTGTGAAAGACGGGATGGCATTGATTGGTTTATATAGCGTTGTTGTAATAGATAAAGGCAGTGCAGACGGTTTAATTGCAGGGCATGAACTCACGGTTTATCAAAAAGGCAAACATATTGTTGACCCTGTGAAAGATGACGAAGAAGTGCAATTGCCCGATGAAATTGCAGGAAAAGTGATGGTGTTTCGCCCGTTTGAACATTTGAGTTACGCGCTCGTCATGGAAGCAAAACACGATATTCATCGTTTAGACGAAGTGAATACGCAATGAAAGTTGATTTTCAGCCACTTGCAGAGCGAATGCGCCCACATGATTTAAGCGATTATGTCGGGCAAAATCATATTTTAGCAGCAGGAAAACCATTGCAAATTGCGCTCACATCGGGGCGTTTGCATTCGATGATTTTTTGGGGCGCATCAGGAACAGGCAAAACCACGTTGGCACGGTTAATTGCCAAGCAATCCAACGCCGAATTTTTAGCGATTTCCGCTGTGCTAGCAGGCGTAAAAGAAATCCGCGAAGCGATTGAACACGCGAAAACGATTCAACAATTTGAAAAACGGCGCACGATTTTATTTGTCGATGAGGTACATCGTTTTAATAAATCACAACAAGATGCGTTTTTACCGCACGTTGAAGATGGAACTGTTTATTTTATTGGTGCAACAACAGAAAATCCGTCGTTTGCATTGAATAACGCCCTGCTCTCTCGCGCGAGAGTTTATGTTTTAAATCCGCTCACGCATGATGATTTGCAAAACATTTTAAATCACGCGCTTGAAAATGAAACGCTTGGTTTAGGTGGTTTAAAACTGCAAATTTCGGATGAAATTAAATTGCAATTCGCTCAAGCGGCTGACGGTGATGCACGGCGATTATTGAATTTACTCGAACTTGCTGCCGAGGTTGCTGCCGCGCAAGACAGCGCAATTATCGATGAGCAAATCGCTCAAGCTGTTTTGAGTGGAGGCGTTCGGCGTTTTGATTCGCACGGCGAAGAATTTCACAATCAAATTTCGGCATTGCACAAAGCGGTTCGCGGTAGTTCACCTGATGCGGCGTTATATTGGCTTTGTCGCATGATTGATGGCGGTTGTGATTTAGCCTATTTAGCGCGGCGCATTGTGCGAATTGCGAGCGAAGATATTGGCAATGCCGACCCGCGAGCATTAGAACTGGCGTTAAACGGTTGGGAATCCCAAGAGCGTTTAGGCAGCCCTGAAGGGGAATTGGCTCTCGCGCAAGCCGTCATTTATATGGCTTGTGCGCCAAAAAGTAACGCCGTTTACGCCGCTTACAATGCCGCGATGGCACATATCAAACAATCAGGAACATTAGAAGTACCAATACACCTACGCAATGCGCCGACAAAACTGATGAAAGCGTTAGATTACGGCAAAACTTATCGTTACGCGCATAACGAACCCGATGCTTATGCCGCTGGTGAGAATTATTTTCCTGAAGAATTAGCGGGAACACGTTATTACCATCCCGTAGAACGTGGTTTAGAAATCAAAATTAAAGAAAAACTCGCGCGACTGCACGAATTAGATATTGCCGCTGGCAATAGTTGACTATTTTGCTAGGTTAAGTATATTAAACGCCTAACTCCACATTTTTACTAAGGTTCTTTTTTATGCGTTTAACAACCAAAGGTCGCTACGCCGTCACCGCGATACTCGACCTCGCACTCAACAGCCAAATTAAACCTGTCACACTCACTGAAATTGCTGCTCGGCAAACGATTTCACTGTCATATTTAGAGCAACTTTTTGCAAGATTACGCAAAGCGGGAATTGTGCAAGGCGTTAGAGGCCCTGGTGGCGGTTATCAATTAAGCAAATTACCGCAAGACATCAATGTGGCATCTGTTATTGAAGCGGTAAATGAACCGATTGATTCCACAAAATGTGGTGGTGAAGCAAATTGTCAGCATGATAGCGTTTGTTTAACGCATGATTTGTGGGTTGGATTGAGTGAGCATATTCGTCTTTATTTATCTGAAATTACGCTTGCAGATTTATTGGCAAAAAATGTGGCTCGGAAAAATGAAACCCATGAACACGCTGTTAAAATTCACAAAAAGTCATGACATCACGCGATTTTTCACTCCATCCCCAACTTGAAAAAGACTGCTTTGTTTTAGGTAAATTTGAGTTGTGCCAAGTTTTACTCATGAATGACAGCCAATTTCCGTGGTTTATTTTGGTGCCGCAACGCGCTGGAATCCGCGAAATTTATGAGCTTTCACACGAAGACCAAATCATGTTAATAAGCGAATCGAGTTATTTAGCACAGAAATTAGCAACGATTTTTGCCGCCGATAAATTGAACATCGCTGCAATTGGCAACATCGTCGAGCAATTACATATCCATCATGTCGTGCGCTACAAAACAGATAAAGCGTGGGCTGCGCCAGTTTGGGGGAAATTTGCTGCTGTCCCTTATTCGGCACAGCAGCTAGAAGATTTACAAGCGCGTTTAACGCCGCTCGACTTATTGCACTAAAAATTCGGTAAAGAATGCGTCTTTGAAGCCGCCGCTAGGCAAATGGCTGTAATCTTTTTTCGTATCTTTTTTGTGAGCAGATGGCGCAGGTGCATGTGCTGGCTCTGCATCTGGATCAACACCTTCGGCTTTATCAATCGTATTATGAATCGTTTCAATCGTTGCTTGGCGCAATGCTTCACGCTGTTCCATGGTTTGCAAACTGTCTAACGAGCGATCGCTAAATAGCATAATCAATTCATGTTTAATTGCAGGCATGTGCTTTTTAATTGCCGCTTCGGTTGGCGCACCATCAATTAACAATTGCACGTTAATTGCCAAATACTTTTTAGGTTCAAGTAAATTCACCACAAATTTAGGTGTGATTTCTAAATAAGAAGGCCCTACAGCCGCTTTTTCACCTTCGCCGCCGCCTTCATTTGCAAAAGCAACGTTAGACATGAAAAACAAGCTAAATAACAATACAAATAAACGCATAAAACACTCCAAATAATTCAAAAATATGGCGTTAGTATAAACTAAAGCCTTGTAATCGGATTAGCTTAAACGCACCAAATCCATTTTTGCCAAAACCGAAACAGCTAAAACACTCGCGCCCAAATCCAAACCACTTTGCTGTGAAAGTTCCGCGATACTCAACGGTGTTTTTAAAACCGTTACCATTTTCTCAACATTTTCGGCTTTCGGTAAAACTTGTCCCGCGTAATTAAACAGCGGATTTTTGATAAGTGAAAGATAGGTTTGCAGCGCATTACTATCTTGCAAAACAACTTGCGTTTGCGGCTGAATTAACGTCGTTGGGTAATGTCCAAAACTGTAAAACGGGTCAAGGCGATTTGCGGCAACATTTGGTGCAGTTTGTAACTGTTTTTGCCAATCTGCATGTTGCAACGCTGTTAAACGGAGCGTTTTCAATTGCGCGTACAGTGCTTGATATTGCGGATAAACGACGCGCCAATCAAAATGCGATTTTGCTCGAACTTTCCCTGCTGCCCCCATTTCGTTACGCAATGCTTCATTTTCAACCAGCAATTTTAATTTTTCGACTAACGAAACCATCGAAACAGAAATAGTTTGGCAACTCAAACCACAATAAATATCGTAATTCATCGTGCCTGCTTCGTGCATTTTGGCAAAATTTTCCCCTAAATTTGGCAGTGGCATAAAGGTTGGAATTCGAAAACCGTCAATCCCGTCACGCACGGTGTCTTTATAACCATTCCAATCGCTCACAATTACAGGCAAACCCGCCGCCATCGCTTCAATTGGCGTAATACCAAACGTTTCTTGCACATTGTCAGAAAGCGAAATGAAAATGTCTGCACTCGCCCAACTTTGCTGTGAAAATTGAGGATTTCGTCCATCCACAAAAATCGCACGAACATCGGGGCAAAACTGCGCGGCACCGTCAATAAAACTCGCTTGAATAGCATCATTGCCAAACCAACCGCATTGCAAAAGCGTGATTTTTTTGCCCGTCGATTTTGCCACTTCTTGCGCGGCAAGATACATGGCATGAGGATGCGCTTTGGCATGAAACGATAAACGCCCGACAAACACTAAAACAATTTCGTCGTCAGTGATATTTAACGCCGCTCGCGCTGCGGCTTTATTTTCAGCTGAAAAATCAAAATCATCACAATGAATGCCTAACGGCATCACAGGCAATTGCGGCAGCGTAATTTGAATTTGCGAACCAAAACGCCAACGCAAGGTCTCGATTTCGGCATTAAGCAGTATTTTCACTGTTTCTAACACGGCGGTTGACGTGCAAATTAACGCATCCCACGGCATCACAGGCGCAGCAAGCAAACCTGTAATCGCATCCATTGCGCGGTGTGAAGCGGTGGTATGCGTTACGCCAACAAGTGAATAAGCACTGCACCCTGCCCTCAAACGTAATTTCGCCGCCGCATCTAAACCAGGACCTGGCATATACAGCGTGCCAATTTGTGAAAGTAAATCTAAACGATCCGCTGGAATCCATTGACCTTGCGCGGCAGGTTCAATTTGTTTCACTAAATTTGCAAAGACTTCGGCTGATTTTTGATGCGGCGTATACGCAAACAGTGGCGCATTATTTCGCCCAGCAACAGCGGCGCGTAAAAAACTATTTCCCGCTGCTTGTCGCCCCATCAATTTGGGTTCGGACAACAAATAAGCATCGGGTTCAAAAAGAATGGCGACGTTTTGTGACATGAAAATTTCCGTTAATTTTATTGGCTAAAAATCAAGATAACGCTTCGTTTGCTCTGGCAATAACAAGCTCAAATTCACCTCTGTCGAGCAATTTTAAAAAAGCATTCACAACGTCGGGGTCAAATTGCGAGCCAGCACCATCTTGAATGGCATCACGCGCTTCTTGAATAGTCCAAGGTTCTTTATAAGGTCTCCAGCTCACCATTGCATCAAATACATCGGCAACAGAAACAATTCGCACCGCAAGCGGTAAATCTTTTGATTTAATCCCTAACGGATAACCGCTACCATCCCAAAACTCATGATGTCCAAACGCAATTTGTTTTGCTAAGGCAAACGCTTTGTCGTGACTGAGGATATTGCCGCCTAAGGTCGTGTGTTTTTTGATAATTTCAAATTCATCAACGGTTAATTTGCTGGGTTTTGTCAAAATGTAATCGGGAATGCCCACTTTTCCAACATCGTGCAAACGACTGGCTTTTCCATAACGAATCGCTTCTTCTTGCTCTATGCCCATTTCAATTGCAATGGCATGGGTATAACAATCAAGGCGATTCACATGACCACCCGTTGCTTGATCTTTGTATTCAGCAATTTCAGCAAGCATATCAATGGCACTGTCAAACGATGCCAAAATGTTGCCGTGCAATTCATGATTTTCTAAGGCTTGCGAACATTGCCGCGCGAAAATATGAATTAAATTTCGATCCACATCACTTAAAATTTCAATCGGTTCAATATAGATATAGCCAACAGGCTGATTGAAAACAATAAGCGGCAAAACTTCTGAGCTATTTCGGAGACTAGAAATCGGGTCAGCGTCACATAAAATGGCACGAATACATTGCTGATGAATTTCTTCAAAACGCGGACTGTGAACGAATTGTGCTGTTGCAGCGCGAAGTTTTGGCTCATCCTCCTCAAGCATCATAACAGCACCTTCGAGTGAGCCAATATGACTAGACGTTGAAAGCCGACAAAGCCCAATCATTTGCGTAAGCATGCCGTTGAAAAAATCCGATAACGGCGAGTGATTCAATTGATAAATGGCGGGAGTTGCTTGTAACACGCGTTCTAAACCACGACGATTTGTATCGATAATTTGCAAATCTCGATAGGCTTTTAACGCCGAGCGAACGGTCGTATAAAGTCGCGCAGCGGTTAATTCGGTTTTGTCTTTGTAATCATCAATATCGTAATGATCGATAACGTAACGCTCTGGGGCTAAACCTGGTTGCCCCGTGCGAATCACAAGG
The DNA here is from genome assembly GCA_028713145.1 of Methylococcales bacterium. Taxonomy (GTDB): domain Bacteria; phylum Pseudomonadota; class Gammaproteobacteria; order Methylococcales; family Methylomonadaceae; genus UBA10906. The sequence continues at coordinate 5,582 of JAQTOT010000037.1, read as the reverse complement.
CGAATCATGGCATTTTTTAAGTCATTGCGGATATATTCAACCAGTTTTAAGCCCGCATCGTCAGTTTCCATCACTACGTCAATTAACGCTAAGGCAAGGTCGCTGTGCTGTTGCAATAAATTTTTTGCTTCGCGTGCTGAACTGGCTTCAATAAATTCAAGCGTTTGATTGGCAAAACTAAAATCACGCAAGCTAATTCGCGTCAATGTTCGAACATCAGGTTCATCATCAACGATTAAGACTTTCCATTGGTAACGCGGCGTTTCGACACGTTGCAATGGTGATTCATCTGCACTTGCTGTCGGTGCCTCGGTATTTCGGATAATTTTCATAACGTATTATAGGGAATTGCTTCAATCGGACATTCAATGTGAAAACGAACGCCTGCATTTGAAACAGAAGTCATTTGAATGGTACCTGCCATTTGTTGTGTGACGATATTGTAAATTACATATAAACCTAAGCCTGAGCCGCCTTTCTCGCGGCTGGTTGTAAAGAAAGGTTCAAATGCTTGTTGTTTCACATCTTCATTCATACCAACGCCATCATCTTGGTAATCGACAATCAATCGATTTGCACTCGATTGTGACACATTGATGCTAATTTTACCTGCGCGGTTGCCATTATCAAAACCGTGCGAAATGCTATTGGTAATTAAATTCGTCAGCACTTGTTCTAATAAACCTGGTGTACCGTAAAGTTTTAATTTTTCCGAGCAAGTTACATCGATACTAATTTCTGTGCGTTTTAACTGATTATGCAAGGTGGTCAAAACATCTTGAATGAGTTCGGCGGGTTGATATTCGCGTTTTTGTTGCGAATCTCTATCTATCGAAGTCCGTTTAAAACGTTGCACCAAATCGGCGGCGCGACGCAAATTGGCTAACGCTAAATAATGCCCTTCACTTAAATAATCGAGTTGTTGATTAAGTTCTTGCTCGGTAACTTCTTCTTTTGCCAGTAAGGTTTTTAAGGTCGCAATGGTTTCATCACCATGACTAATTGCACCAACGGCAACACCAACAGGCGTGTTAATTTCGTGTGCAAAACCTGAAACTAATCGCCCCAAAGAAGCCATTTTTTCATTTTCAACTAATTCGTTGCGCGTTGTTTCAAGCATTTCGATATTGTCATTTAACGCCCGCCAACGCCGCGCTAATAATTCAATCAATCCCCAAGTAATCATAATCAGCAAACCATAAGACACGGCGTAACTAATCGCACTCGCAACGATTTCATGGTGAACGGATTTATCAATCGATTCCATTTGTAAACTAACGCTAATGCCACCACGCACATCGCCCAACTTATAACCTTGTTTTTCATGACACAAAAGGCAACTTTCTTTCACCATCAACGGCGACATATAACGCAAATAACGCTGTCCATTTTCAATTTCGACGCTCGAAATTTCTTGCTCGCCTGTTTCAAAGCGTTTTAACGCTTCAACTTCCCACGCATCTGCTGCGTTTTGTGGGCGAATCGGTTTAAGACTGGTAATGTGCAAGCGCAAATGTGTGTCAGGGTCGTTTTGCGCTAATTCGGCGATTTGACGCGTCATGTAAGCAGGATTTAATAACGTGAGCTTTTCCTTTTCAGTGGTTTCAATCACTTTTCTGGGATGTTCAAGATATTCATTAACAGGCGTTTTCTCATCGACAAAAACATAAACACCACCGTGGTTCGAATTCCACTGCCGTGTTAAAACAATCATCCGAAAAATGTTGCGTGCGCCTTCGGTCGCCACGTCTAAATTATGCTTTTGTACGCCGTCAATTCGCATCAAAAGTAACATTGACATCAGCAAGGTAATTATCAAAAACATCAGCGGTAACACGCGCTGACGCAATCGTTTATCAATCGTTAATTTATTTTTCATTTTTTATTGAGTAGATTGAAATTGCGACACTAAACCCGTAACGCGAGTGACGCTTGCTTGCACGGTAAAATTAAAAATCTTTTCGCTGGTAACTAATTTTATACGTTCTTTAGCGCGAGTAATCGCGGTATAAAGCAGTTCTTTGGTCAAAATTGTTTGTGGATAATCGGGCAAACACACGCAAATTTCGTTGAATTCTGAGCCTTGGCTTTTATGAATCGTCATCGCAAAAACGGTTTCACAAGGAGGCAAACGCGCAGGTGAAAAGCCTTGAAAACTGCCATCTGGACGCGGAAAGAAAACTTTTGTGTCGCCTTTTTCATCGTGCAAACATAAACCAATATCGCCGTTATAAAGCTGTAATGCCGCATTATTTTGCGTAATCATGACGGGTCTGCCGACATACCAATTCGACGCTAAATGGATTTTTTTTTCGTTGTGCAACGCTTTTTCTAAACGATAATTCAAATCTGAAACGCTGTTTTTGCCTTCACGGTGAGCGCATAAAATTTGGAATTGATTGAACGCCGCGTAAATTTCTTCAAATGCTGCGCCATGTTTAATTTTTTGAAAATAGTCGTGATGTTTTTCGACTAAATAATGTAAATAATCGTCTCCTAAATGTTCAATGACATTGTTTTTTTGTGTCGAAATTGCCCATGCGCGTGACGCATTTTTTTGATTTATCGCTTCGGCAAAGGCTTTAATTTCTTCTTTAAAACGATACGTTTTTTTGAGTTCAACAGTATTTTCTGCCAAGGCTTGCGTCAAATCAGCGAGAACTGTCCCCGATTCTACCGAAGCAAGCTGTTCTTTATCACCAAGTAAAATCAAACGTGCGGAAGGTTTGATTGCAGCCACTAATTTGCTCATCATCGCCAAATCAATCATCGACGCTTCATCAATCACAATCAAATCGTAAGGCAGCAGATTTTTTTCGTTGTATCGAAAATACGGTGATGGTGGTTTTGCACCGAGCAAACGGTGAATGGTGGTGACATTTTCGGGTACTTTATCTTTGACTTCTTGCGAACATTGCAACGCACTTTTGCTTTTTGTAATCGATTCTTGCAAACGCATCGCCGCTTTTCCCGTTGGTGCAGCAAGCGCAATGTGTAGCGATTTTTGCGCGTTTAAGGTTTGCAAAATAGCGAGAATTTTTACCACCGTTGTCGTTTTCCCCGTTCCAGGGCCACCTGTGATAATCGTGAAATTTTGCTGAACGGCGCATTTTGCGGCTTCGCGTTGCCAATCTTTTTCTGTGTCAAGCACGGGAAAAAAAGTGTCGAGCAATTCCTCTAAATTTGAAACAGAGGAATGACTTCGTTTCATTTCGCGCAATTTAACAATCAAACGCTGTTCATAATCCCAATAACGACGCAAATACAAATGCCCAAATTCATCGATATGTAACGGCAAAACGTTTTCTAAATTTTCAGATGATGTGGCTAATTCTGCGTTAAATAACAATTGCGTTTGCGCGGCGGTTAATTTTAAACAAGTATTACCTTGATAATGTGTTGCACAAAGCTCGGCGAGTAAGTTTTTTAAAGCCATTTTTTCTGCTTCAAAAATCGGAGCAGACTCGCTAAAAAATGTTGCAAAAGCCGTGTCAAGACGGGAAAAGTTTTGGGGTTCATTCATAAATTTTGTAGCGAAAATCGCCCGTTTTGCGGCTGTTCAGTTACACTGTTCATTCTAATTTTAGAGACTTTGCCTGTGTTTCGATTCATTCTAAATGCAGAATCTTACACGATTTGGCGATAATTCTTTCAACATTGGTATGTGTCATATCGCTCACTCCTGCGGCATATCCCCTAATTAAAAAATAACCCCTTATTTTCTAAATCGATAACTTACTGACTTAACGTTGTTTTAATTTCATCGGCTCAGTTGTTGCCTTAACGAACAGTAATTGAATTATTTTTTACTGCCCGTTATGTCCAAACACCGTTTTTTCGAGACGCTATTTCGTCATCATCGTTTAGAGTTATTAAGTTTTGCGAATTCCAGCTTTAGTCAAATTGACGCAGAAGATTTAGTACAAGAAGCCTATTTACGATTGTTGCAACATCCCGATTCTGCAACCATTCAAAATCCCCGCGCGTATCTTTATAAAATCATTGCAAATTTAGGTTTTGATTATCATCGCCACGATAAAGTGCATAAAAAACATTTTGATTCAGATACCGAAGTTGTTTTTGATAATGTACATTCGCCTCAACCTGAAATTGCCGCCCATTTGGATAGTCAACAAATTTTGAAACAGTGTTTGCAAGCCTTAAACGAACTGCCTGACGTGTATCGTCATGTGTTTTTATTGCATCGTTTTGATGGCAAATCACACAGCGAAATTGCTCAAGCATTGAATTTACCGCAACGCACGGTTGAACGTTATTGCGCGAAAGCCCTCGCGCATTGTTTTGCTAAAAGCGTTGGTCAGAATTTGTAAGCGTGTTCGTTTATAATCATCGTTTTCATAGCCTGCCTTTATCGCCTCAAACTTCTTTATGAAAACAAAATCAAATTCCATTCATCAACAGGCAAGTTTTTGGCTCACACGTTTACAATCTAACGATTGTACAGAAGAAGAACGCCGCGATTTTTCCAGATGGTTGCTTAAAAAACCCACGCACGCACAGGCTTATCAAGATGTGCAAAATTTTTGGCAGAACTTAAATTCTGTTGAACCGCTCATCAATCAAGAACTCACCGCCGCGCGACATTATTTGCAACGTCCACCTGCGCCGCCACGCTGGTTTTCATCTCGTTTAGCGTTGGCATTTTCAGTGATGTTGATGATGGGCATTTCGCCGTATTTTTATTTGAACGCCACCACACAAACGTATCAAACAGCAAAAGGTGAACGGCAAACGGTTCAATTAGCGGACGATTCACAAATTGTGTTAAATACCGATACGCAATTAAACGTGCATTACGGTTTTATGGGCAGAGAGGTTAATTTTATTCGAGGCGAAGCGTTATTTTCTGTCGTTCACAATGATAAAAAACCCTTCACCGTTGCGGCGGCAAAAGGCGTGATTGAAGATGTTGGAACCCGTTTTAATGTTTATCAGCACGACAACCAAGTGGCGGTCACGGTTTTAGAAGGCGAAGTGCAAATTACGACATCTGAAAATCCAACGCCGCGTCACATTATTGCTGGTTTGCAAACCAGTTATAACGAGCAAGGGCAAATTGCGCCGCTGGAAAAAACCGATGTGAATAGCGTTACCGCATGGCAAACAGGAAAATTGATTTTCAAAAAACAACCGTTGCGTGACGTTTTAGCGCAATTAGCGCGTTATCACGATGTTGAATTGCAACTGTCTGAAAATACGCCACAAAACCTCAGTGTCAGCGGCACATTCCCTGCCGATAATTTAAGTCTTGCGCTCAATACGATTGCCAGCGCGTTGCCGATTAAATTTACCAAAATGGGTGAGCGAACAGTTTTGGTTTCGGGAAAATGAAGTTACATTTTATTTTTCGGTTTTTCTACCTTCATTTGATTCTTTTCCAACAATAAAGCCAACAAGCATTAAAACGACATTAGAAGAGAAATCTATTATTGTTCCCCAATACTTGCCATAAACTGATTCGTCATGCCATAAACCAATCATTCCCCCAACAGTTATTACTCCTATAAACCCGAAAATGAAAAATAATACATAGTTTTTATTTTTTATTTCCGCATCAACCT
>JAQTOT010000199.1 GCA_028713145.1 Methylococcales bacterium | reverse complement strand
CCGTGGTAGGTTGTAGGTTCGTGCATTTCGTTGATAAAGCCCATCGGCATCAGCATCAAACCTGCACGGACGTTGTATTTTTGATTTAGCATAAAATCGAGTTGCGAGAATTCAACGGATACTTCGCCTTTTTCTTCGCTCCCTTCACCTGTTGAAGCGTGTTCAAATTCGATTTCGTTGTTGAGAATAATCCAGTCGTTGAATTTATAACCTAAATAAATAACCGCGCGTTCTAAATCGGCGGAGTCTTTATTCGTTTGAGCATCGTGACGGTCATTCACATAACTGGTATACATTGCCTCGCCATAACCGCCAATCGAAAGCCCTTTCCCCATTGAATAGACTTTAGATGCCGCAGGGCCTAAACCGTACATGCTTTTGTATTTGGGTTCTTCGGGAATGGCAAGATTGGTGCGGAGTTTTTCAACTTCTTGACTTAAAACATCTGTTTTACGTTCTAAGGTTTTGACTTCTGAATTGGGTGATTTGGTGGGGATTTCTTCGGGCAAAGATTTTGTTTGTTGCAATGCTTCGATTTGTTTTTGTTGGGCTTCGATGATTTTCCACATGTCATCCATCGATTTCGGTTTTTCTAACGCAAAAGCGGGGGATGAAAGAATTAAGCTACTAACAATGCTTAATTTAAAAACAGTTTTTTGTGTAAACATAGTGATTTCTCCATAATTGTTATGGAGAAATCATAATGCTTTTTAATTTAAATGCAAATCATTCTTATTTAAAAAAATTAAGTCATGCAATTTTTTCTGATGGCAAAGTATCTAATCGTGACCACGCCGTTAAAATTGCTTTTACAACGGTTGCAAGTGGAATTGCCAAAAATACGCCCCAAAATCCCCACAAACCACCGAAAAATAAAATCGCTACAATAATGGCAATCGCATGTAAATTCACGGCTTCAGAAAACAACAACGGTACCAGCAACACTCCATCAACGGCTTGAATAATCGCATACGCAATCACGATTGCCATAAAATCATCATTGCTAATTCCCCATTGAAAATATGCAACGCCTAAAACAGGAAATGTCACGAGCGTCGCGCCAATGTAAGGCAATATCACTTGCAGTCCCATTAAAACTGCAAGCAAAAGTGCGTAATTCAACCCCATCACGCCGTAAGTCACATAACTCACCGCACATAAAATCAAGACTTCTGATACTTTGCCACGCACATAATTACCAATTTGTGTATCGACTTCATGCCAAACATCTACACTCAAATGCCGTTCTTTTGGCAAAAAACGCATGAACCATGCAAGTAAAAGTTCTTTATCTTTGAGCAGAAAAAACACCATCATTGGCACCAAAAATAAATAAATCATCGCGCTAATCAACCCCATCAGTGATGCAGCAGAAAACGACAATAAACTTTGTCCATAACTCAAAAATTCGGTTTGAATCACATGCAAAATATCTTGGATTTTATTTTCAGAAATCAGTTTGGGATACAGCTTAGGCAATTTCATAATGCCCGTTTGCGCTCGACTAATAATGTCAGGAACTTGTTGCGCCAAATCAACGGCTTGTTCAGAAATTATCGGGATTAAAATGAACAGTAAAAAAACCAAGCTGGTGACAAATAACGAAAAAACCAACATCACAGCAGGAAATCTTGCGATATTAAAACGTTCACATTTTTGCACGATACCTTCAAGCAAATATGCAATTCCAATCGATACAAAAACAGGCAGCAACAAATCCGAAAGCGAATAAATCAACACAAAACTCACCAGCACAATAATGGCTAATGAAGTCGCTTGAGTATTAGGCAAAACGCGCTTTAATGTGCGATTAAGAAAATGTAGCGTGACAAATTGATTGGGTGGATTCATGAATAAACCTTTATTCTTGAGAAAAATAAACAAAACGACCACGCCCGCTATGTTTTGCTTGATATAACGCCGCATCGGCATTTGCAATTAGCGTTGTTGAGGTATCGCCATCTTGTGGATAAAGGCTAATGCCAATACTTGTACCGATTTGCACATCATGATTTTGGGCTAAATGAAACGACTTACTCAATTCGTTCACGATGTTTTCCGCCACTAACGCGGCATCTTTTGCGTTCGTGATGTGTTCTAAAAGCACAACAAATTCATCACCACCTAAACGCGCCACCGTGTCAGACTCACGCAAACATTTACTGATTCGTAATGCAACGAGTTGTAATAATTTGTCGCCTGCTAAATGTCCTAAATTGTCATTCACCGCTTTAAATTTATCTAAATCGAGCATCAAGACCGCTAATTTTTTTTGATGACGTTGTGCAATCGCAATACTGTGTTCCATTCGATCTTCTAGCAAACGCCGATTGGGTAATTTTGTCAGCGCATCGTAATACGCTAAATCATACATTCTTTTATCTTCGGCTTTACGGTCTGTAATATCAGATTGCGTCCCGACGTAATGTGTCACCTCACCTGCATCATTTTTTACCGCCGTAATGGTTAGCCATTTTGGATACACTTCACCATTTTTACGTCTATCCCAAATTTCACCTTGCCACGTCCCATCGGCGTTAATGTTGTTCCACATAGTTTGATAAAAGGTTTCGTTATGATAGCCAGAATGTAAAAAGTACATTTTTTGCCCAATACATTCTTCTGCGCTGTAGCCTGTCAGTTTTGTGAATGCCTCATTAACACGCAAAATTATCGTATTGGCATCGGTGACAACCATCGCTTCATGAGATTCAAAGGCAATCGCGGCAATGCGTAATTCCGCTTCAGCATTTTTACGATCGGTAATATCTACGAGCGATCCAATATAGCCAACAAAAATACCTAAATCGTTAAACATCGGTACGCCTTGATCAAAAACCCATCGCCATTCACCACTCGTATGACGCAAGCGATATTCGGTCGAAATGGATTCAAGATTATGAGTATTGACGTAATAATTTTTAACCGCCAATTTTTGATCGTCGGGATGAACCAATGCTAGCCAATCGTCATGGGTGATTGCTGTCAATGATTTCAAACCAACAAATTCTGTCCACGCTTTATTTGAAAAAGTTGGATTGCCTTCTCTATCCGTAATCCAAATCATAATGGGCGAGGAATTTGCCATTAACCGAAAACGCTCTTCGCTGGTTTTTAATTCTTCTTCATTTTTTTTACGAATCGTAATATCGCGCAACGAGCTGGCAAATAAATCACCTTGTTGCGTTTCAATTCGACTCAAGCTAATTTCAACATCAATTTCCGTTTTATCTTTACGCAATGCCACAATGTTTGGTAAGCCATTTCCCATTAAGCGTAAATTAGGCATCGCATAATAACGTTCACGGTATTTGCGATGATTATCTCGAAAACGCAACGGAATAAGCATATCAATGGAACATCCAATCAACTCATTTGGTGAAAAACCTAATAAACATTCCACTTGTTTATTTGCCATAACAATGATGCCTTTATCGTTACTGATAATGGTGGCATCAGGTTCAGCTTCGAAAATGGCACGTTTTCGCGATATGACGGTTTGTAATTCTTGTTCAACTTGTTTTAGTCGCGCAATCTCAGATTCCAATTCAAACGATTTTGCCTTGATGAATTCTTCAAGTTTTGTATTGCAACAAAGATTTTTCAGCCAATTGCTTAACATGTTCATTATTTTTTAGCTTAATCGTTTCAATTTAATCAAATGCACACGCCGACTATCGGCTTTTATGACTTCAAATTTCAAATTATCAACGGTTAAACTTTCGCCTTTTTGAGGCATTCGCTCAAGCTCATGCACTAAAAAACCACCGATGGTATCGTATTCGTCCGTTGCTAATTCCGTTTTGAAATAGGCATCAAACTCGTCAATAGGCATTAACGCTTTGAGCATAAATTCATTTTCGCTACGTTGGAAAACAAAATTTTCATCATCATGATCGTCATGCTCATCTTCAATATCGCCAACGATTTGTTCCAAAACGTCTTCGATGGTAACTAATCCCGCCGCTTGCCCATATTCATCCACAACAACAGCCATGTGATTGCCGTTTGTGCGCGATTCTTTTAACAAAACATTTAAACGTTTGCTTTCAGGCACGATACTGACGGAGCGCATAATTTCTTGCACCGTGAGATTTTTATTTTCAAAAATTTTCACCAGCAAATCTTTGGTCAGCAAAACACCGATAACTTTACTTTTATCACCATCAAT
>JAQTOT010000198.1 GCA_028713145.1 Methylococcales bacterium | reverse complement strand
TGAAAAAGCCTTTACCGACCAATTGGTAGCCACGGCAAACGTGATGATTATTGGTTTGGATATGACAGGGCATATCACGATTTTCAACAAAACTGCCGAGCGTGTGACGGGTTATTCTCATAACGAAATGCGAGGGCGTAATTGGTTAGAACTGATGATTCCCGCAAAAATTTATCCTGAAATGCAAACCATGTTGGAACAGTTCCAAAAAAGCGGCGAATTATCGCTTACAAATGAAAATGTTATTTTGACTAAAACAGGAGAAGAACGCCTTATTTCTTGGCAAAACAGTGTGGTTAAAGAACCCATCGTTATCATTATCTCCTTTGGTATTGATATTACTGAGCAGCGTGAACACGAAATTGAATTAGCGGCAAGCCGCGAGCAATTACACGAAATCAAACAAAACCAAATGCTCAGTCAGGAACGGCAAAGACTGATGCAAGATATGCACGATGGTTTAGGTTCGTCATTAACCAGTGCGTTACGAGTCATGGAATATGGCAAGGTTGATGAAACCGAAATTACCCAAATACTCAAAGGCTGCATCGATGACCTCAAACTGGCAATTGATTCGATGGAACCCGTCGAAGCAGATTTATTATTGTTGCTTGCAACCTTACGTTTTCGTCTGCAACCGCGTTTAGAAAGCACAGGAATTTCCTTGCGTTGGGAAATTGTGGATGTGCCAGCACTGGACTGGTTAGACCCGCGTAATTCATTGCATATTTTACGGATTTTGCAAGAAGCCTTCACTAATATCATCAAACATACGAAAGCAACGGAAATTCGTGTCATTACTGGCGTTGATGGCAATCAAGTAGTAGTGAGTATTGTTGATAATGGACAAGGTTTTGCGATTGAAGATGCGCTAGAAAAGGGTGGCAAAGGATTATCCAATCAAATGCGTCGCGCAGAAGCCATTGGAGCAGAAATTAGTTGGGATTCGAACAACACTGGCACTCGATTAACGTTGCGATTACCAATAACACGCAACTAAAAATACAATTTCTCAACAGTGATTCTTTATCGCCCATGCAACGTCAAGTGCTTGCCTATTTTCTTTCACATCATGAACGCGAAATAGTTGCACGCCTGCCATTACGCCAAGTGCTGTGGTAACAGCCGTTGCCGTGACAAGTTCTGACGGTTCGCTCACGTCACAAATTGTTCCCATAAAACGCTTACGACTTGTACCCAGTAAAACGGGAAAACCTAACGCTACAAACTTTGCTAAATGCGCGAGTAACTCTAAATTATCTTGTTTGCGTTTGCCAAAACCGATGCCAATATCTAAAACGATATTTTCTTTTTTCACACCCGCGTGAATGGCTTCATTTGCACGTTGCATCAACGCCGTCAAAACCTCTTCGACCACGTTTTCATAATACGGATTTTCTTGCATGGTTTTCGGCGTGCCTTGTGCGTGCATCAAAATAATCGGGACATTTTTTTGCGCGGCAAGCGCAAACATTTTTTCATCATCAAGCCCTGCCGAAACATCGTTAATAATGTTTGCTCCCGCATTCAAAGCGGCTTTTGCTACAAGACTTAATGTCGTATCGATGCTGATTAAAACATCGCTGTGACTTCTAATTGCCTCAATAATTGGCACGACACGCGCAATTTGTTTAGCTGCGCTAACTGCTTCTGAACCTGGGCGGGTTGATTCACCGCCCACATCAATAATGCTTGCCCCGTCAGCAATCATTTTTAATGCGTGTGCTAATGCGGCTTCAACGTGATTGAATTTTCCACCGTCTGAAAAGCTATCAGGCGTGGCATTTAAAATGCCCATGATGAGCGGTTTACTAAGATTTGAAAGCATTATTGCACCACGCATTGATTGCGTCCGTTATGTTTGGCTTCATAAAGAGCTTTATCCGCGCGTTCAAAAAAGCTGTCTTCCGTGTCGTCATCAAGTAATTCGGTTAATCCGCACGAAATCGTAACGGGAACGGCTTGACCATTTGAATTAAAGCCCGTTGTTTGAATCAACTCACGCAATTGCTCGGCTAAAAACAAACCTGCATCTTTAGTGGTATTTGGCAAAAGCATCACAAATTCTTCACCACCAAAACGGGCAATAAAATCGGTATCGCGAGTATGTTCTTGTAATTGTTTTGCTGTTAATGCTAAAACTCTGTCGCCTGCTTTATGTCCGAAGGTGTCATTGATACTTTTAAAATGGTCAATATCCCAAATCGCTAGCGTAAGCGGAGACAAATAACGTTTATAACGCGCAATTTCATCTTTGAGACGTTTGTTATAAGCGTTTCGATTAAATAAACCTGTCAAGGTATCGTGCAAGTTTTGAGCATGAACAACTTTCAATTCTGCTTTCAAGGTCTCAGTTTCGACTTCTAAACTAATCATTTTGTTAATCAGTTCTGCCATGCGGTCTTGAAAATTTTGTTGTAGCTCTTTGTCTTGTTGATGATGGTTTTTGATTTCGGTTGCAATCGTTTTGAAACACTCATTAACCATATCTTTGAGCGAATCAAGCGAAGTGGTTTTAATGGCTTGTACTTGTAATTCACGAATTTGTGTAAAAACAGATTGATCTAATTTATTACGCGTTTTAACCGACGTATTTGCCATATCAGTGGTTTGCGTGACCATCACGTTTAATTCTGATAATTGCGCGGCAATGTGCAATAAAAATTGATCAATATCTTTTTGTTCTGCTTCACCAAATTCTTTAATGTTGATAAGCAAATTTACGACTTCATTTAATAATTCTTCAAAGGCTTGTGGCGATTGTTCAGGATGCAAAAGAGCTTCTTTAATACCAGTCATTTGCGCTTGAAAAGCCTCAGGAATAACCAGTGCCGACAAGTATTCTTGCAACTGCTCGGTGACAACTCGCACATCCACAAATATCGGTGGCGTGTTTAGCACCTCTTCAATACTTTCTTCTTCACCTGCTAATTTTATTTCAGGTTCAGGAGGCGCAGGATGGGTAATTTTTAAAATTTCGAGAAACAAATCGGTTGCTTGTTCAATCGTTGTCTCATCGCTATTAACGAGTTTTTGTAATTCGAGTAACGCTGCTTGTTGCGCGGCATCAGGATATTCACGCACCAAAAAATCAAACAATAAATCTGTTTTCAATTTTTCTTTTTTATGAGGCAGATTTTTGACCGATTCCATGAACGTTTTAAGCGCGATATTTAATTCTTCAATCTCCACTTCGCGTTTCAAATACTCACGCACATGCAACAAAATGGGATCAAGATTTCTATCGTGACCCTCGGCTAAAATCGACAACTGAATACTGAATTGACGCAATAACTTTTCTTTTTGATGATGCGCGTGTTCAATTTTATTTTGGGCATCAAAAAGATTTAGGTATTTTTTACGCCATTGCTCACTTAAATCTTCGTTTTGTGATTTATTAAAAAAACTCATAACTTTCCACTACATCTAAAAATTTTAATCAGGCAAACCAAAACGAATAATTTTGGCAAAATCAAACGCATTCAAACTTGCACCGCCAACTAATGCGCCATCAACGCCTGCCAGTTCCATCATCGACGCGATATTATCGGGCTTTACATTGCCACCGTATAAAATTCGCACTTGTGCGGCGATTTGCTCACCGTACAAATCCATCAATAAATTACGAATAAAATCGTGAACTTGTTTAATTTGTTCTAGCGGCGCAGATTTTGCCCCTTCGCCAATTGCCCAAAGCGGCTCATAAGCAATAATCACATCAGGCATTGTGTGGCGTGCAACGCCTTCTAATCCCATGCGAATTTGACGTTCCAATAATTTAAACGTTTCGTTCATTTGATGTGCTTCACGGTTTTCGCCGCAACAAAAAATGACCTGTAATCCATTCGACAATGCAGCGTGAACTTTTCGGTTTATCGCTTCGTCACTCTCGCCTGCTCGTTCGTTGAGTTCTGCTTCTAAAAAGGTCGCTAATCCTTCTAAAACGTCGCTATGTTCTTCTTTGAGTAAATGCTCAATTGTTGCTAACACTTGTTTGTCAGGGTTTTCACGCAAATTGAGACGTTTTAAGGTGTGCGTTAAAAAATCTTTCGACAAACGTCGCGCCACGCTTGAGCTAAAACCAAAGTATTTACCTAAATTTGCACGACGGTCAGAATGCCCAACAATCACGCGATCTACACCAATTGCAGCAAGCATATCGGCAGAAATTTCGCCTGTGAACG
>JAQTOT010000036.1 GCA_028713145.1 Methylococcales bacterium | reverse complement strand
TAAAAACACAACGAAAACGCGGCTTGCGATTGCGTCACACCTAGCAAGCCTGCTACGCTAACAAGCATTTTTCTAATAAATCATCAGTTCTAAAGCCATGAATCAGGAAAAACAAGCGGTAACTTGCCCAAAATGCACGGCGCAAATTGATGTTAGCGCATTATTGCATTCGCAAATTGAAGCTGAATTGCGTCAAAGTTTTGCTTCACAATTTTCGCAACAACAAGCGCAATTTGACGTGCAATTAAAAAATGAAAAAGTACAACTTGAACAAAGGCTAAAAGCCAGTTTCGCTGCTGATTCGCAAGCGCAAATTGATGCCATGCGAAATGAACTCAATGAAAAATCTCAACAATTGCGTGATTTCAACAAAGCCAAAGCCGAAATTGAACGCTTGAACCGCGAACAAATTGGTTTGCGCGAAACGATTGAAGCTGAAAATGAAGCCAAATTGAATCAACGTTTAATTGAAGAGCGCAAAAAAACCGAACAATTGCTACGCGCTAGTTTGGAAGCGGATTCGCAAGCGCAGATTCAATTGATGCGCGACGAATTAAATGCAAAATCAGAGCAATTACGCGAATTTAATAAAGCCAAAGCTGAAATTGAACGCTTAACGCGCGAAAAAGCTGAATTAACTGACGCGGTAAAAGCGGAAGCGGCATTAGAACTTAACCAAAAATTACGCGAAGAAAAACAACGCTACGAAGCGCAAAATGAAATGCGAATGCGCGACAAAGATTTTGAAATTGAGAAATTAAAACATCAAATTCAAGAAGCACAGCGTGTTGCCGAGCAAGGTTTAACGCAAGCGCAAGGCGAAGTCCAAGAACTCGCCATTGAAGAATGGCTCAAAACCTCGTTCCCCTTAGACGAAATCAAAGAAATACAAAAAGGACAACGCGGCGCAGATTGTATTCAAATTGTTCACACGCGAAATCGAAAAAATTGCGGCATCATTTGCTACGAAAGCAAACGCACGGAAAATTTTAATAAAGAATGGATTGAAAAATTTAAAACCGATATGCGTTCAGTGAATGCCAACATTGGCGTGTTAGTCACCAAAACAATGCCTAAAGATATGGAACGCATGGGCTTGATTAACGATATTTATGTTTGTACGTTTGAGGAATTCAAAGGTTTAAGCGCGGTTTTTCGGGAAACCGTGATTCAAATTAGCAATCTTGTCGAAGCACAAAAAGACAAAGGCGAAAAAAAGGAAATGCTTTACGATTTTGTCACCAGTCAATCTTTTACCTCGCGTTTAAACGAACTCACTGAAACTTATAATCAAATGCAAGACGATTTACGCCGCGAAAAAAATACATTGCAACGACTTTGGGCGCAACGTGAAAAACAAATCGAGAAATTGTTGCTGCATACAAATGAAAGTTTAGGTTCGATTGAAGGGATTATAGGCAGCATTATTGAAAGCGAAGTCGCTCTTGAATCGCCTAAAGTTGTGATTGAATCTGATAAACCTGTTTTAATTCCAACGGTTAAAAAATCGTTGCCAGAAACGCATTCTCTTTTTTGATTCAAATTTTTACCCTTCACAAATAGAGAAAAATTATGAAACAGGTTGCGTCATTACAATACGGTGTTATTTTTAAAAAAGCCTTTTCACAAATTGACGTTTTCAAAGCCTTCGTAAAAGATATTGTGGGCATTGATTTAGAAATCGACAAAGTTGAAACGGAAAAATCCTTTGAACAACGAATTGGTAATATCAAAGTTGAATTTGATTTGTATGCCGAAGATTTGAAAAATCGCGTGATTGTTGAAATCCAACACCAAAATGGCAACGATTATTACGACCGTTTTCTGCATTATCATTGCGTGGCATTGCTTGAACAAGCCGCCAGTTATAAAAATTACAGTCCGAATTTAACGGTTTATACCATCGTTGTTTTGACAACCGCTGATAAGCATAAAGCCGATGTCGCCGTTATTGATTTCGACCCTAAAGACCGCTACGGCAATGCACTCGGCGAAATTAAACATAAAGTCATTTATCTTGCGGTGAAATATGTTGATGAAAATACGCCTGAAATTTACCGCGAATGGTTAAGCGCAATCAAAGAAAGTTTGACCGAACAAATTGAAGAAACCAATTATCACCGTCCAGAACTACAAACTGTCATCAATTCGATTGCAAAAAATCTTGTTTCACCTGAAGAAAAATACGCGATGATTGAAGAATACAATTTTGAAAGTGACAAGAAAAAGCGGTTTGAAGAAGGTGAACAAGCAGGGAAATTAAAAGCCTCTCAAGTCATTGCGAAAAATTTACTCGAAACAGGTTTAGATATTGAAACTATTGCTCAAGCAACAGGCTTAACTCATACCGAAATCGAAGATTTGCGCTAATTATTAACAATTAAAGTGTCTAATCTTTGGTTGGATTGTTTGTTGATGAAGTAAAACACGCTACTGCGACGTTGCAAGCGGTTTTGAAGGCGTGGAATGGGTGTAGTTGATTGTTTTGTTGCGTGGAATGTTTTAAGTTCTGCGCTTTTTATTTAACTTTATATTCGAAGGTAATTATTTATGGCTTCATTAGCTGGCATAAACAGATTGGAAAAAGAAAAGTTTGAATGTCACAACTGTAAAAAAGAATTCTCCGATGATGAAATCAGAGATACTTGGAAATGCCCAAAATGTGGGGGATATGTGCTTATATATGCAGAAGACGAAGAAACGAACACAAAAATTACCCTGATTAGAAAAGTAGCAAATGAGGTAAAAGTAGGCGATTTAGTACACTTACCAGGTGGACTAACAGAAGAGTCGTATCAAGTCTTGGATATTAAAAATTATGGTTCAAAGCTGAGCATTGCTCTAAAAAACCATGGTGTACATAAAGTATCCCTAAATGAGCCTATTAACTGTCGCGTTGGTGCATGGTAAAAAATAAATTGGGGGGGGGGCGTGATTTGTCATGCCCTTTTCTGTTCAAATTCATGTACAAGAGGAATTCAACCCATGAACACAAACCCAGTTAAACAATACGCTGACGTGGTGAATGGCGCGATACACATCAATTTACCTAAAAATTTTCACGCCAAACGTGTTGAACTCACGATTGTTGCGTTAGACGATGAAACGCCACCATTATCTGCGTTTCAACAGTTTTTACTCGATAGTCCTGAAATGACTGATGACGAATACACGATGATTGAAGAAAAAAGACGGCATTTACAACAATGGAAATAATTTGCCTCGATACCAACGTTTTGATTGCTCACAAGCGAGCCAAAAAAGGCGATAAAGACAAGACATTTTTGTTTCGTTTAACGGAAAAACCATATCAATTCGCTGTTTCTAGCATTACTGTTTATGAATTATTGCGTGGCGATAATCAAGATGAAGATGCGTATTGGAAAGCAATGTTCAGCAATATGAGGATTCTGGATTTTGACAGCCATTGTGCCGAAGAAGCCGCGAAAATTTACCAAGATTTAAAATCGAAAGGTTTGCTAATTGAAGCGGAAGATTTATTGATTGCCGCGACAGCGTTAAGAAATCGAATGAAATTAGCAACGGGCAATATGAAGCATTTTGCCAGAGTGGTTGGTTTGGAATTGGTGATTGATAATTTCACGTTATAGCGGCGTACGTTTATAGAACAGTTTAAATAACACACCACTTTCATAAAAAACTCAAAAAACACATGAATCAACTCCTAGAAAAACTCCTGCAACACCAAGATTTAACGCCTGAAGAAATGCGCGAAGCGATGCACAGCTTCATGAGCGGCACCGCAAGTGAAGCACAAATCGCAGGCTTTTTATGTGCCTTGCGTTCAAAAGGCGAAACCATTGACGAAATCGCCGCCGCCGCACAAGTGATGCGTGAACTGGCTACACCGATTGCCATTTCAGGCGAGCATGTTGTGGACACTTGTGGCACAGGCGGCGACGGCGCAAATACCTTTAACATTTCAACAACCGCCGCCTTCGTCGTCGCCGCAGCAGGCGGAAAAGTCGCCAAACACGGCAATCGCTCCGTTTCGAGTTGTTGCGGCAGCGCAGATGTTTTAGAACTCGCAGGCGTAGATTTAACGTTAACACCTGAGCAAGTTGCACAATGCGTGGAAAAATTAGGTATCGGTTTTTTATTCGCCCAAAATTATCATGGCGCGATGAAACACACCCGCGAAGTGCGGAAAAATTTAGGCGTGCGAACGATGTTTAATTTCCTCGGCACGTTGTCAAATCCCGCCAAAGTAAAAAATCAATTGATTGGCGTATTCGATAAAAAATGGGTTGAACCGCTCGCACACGTTTTCAAAAAATTAGGCAGTGAACACGTTTTAGTTGTCAGCGCAGAAGACGGTTTAGACGAAATCAGCATTGCTTGCGAAACACACGTTGCCGAACTCAAAAATGGTGACGTTTTGTGTTACACCATTTCACCCGAAACATTCGGTTTAACTCGCGCAAACTTAGAAAACATTGCAATTACCAACGCACAAGACAGTTTGAAAATGCTCAACTCCGTTTTGAATAATGAAAACAGCGCGGCAAAAGACATTGTTTTACTCAATGCAGGCGCGGCAATTTACGCCGCAAATCTAACCGATTCGCTTGAAAACGGGATTGCAAAAGCGCGTGAAATGATTGCCAACGGTGCAGCCAAACAAAAATTTAATGATTTTGTGGCTTACACAAAAACCTTTGCCGTATGAATAACGTCATGATTTCACGATTATTTGAACAACTCGCCTTTGCTATTCCGCAGCCGAAAACCGAACTCGTTTATTCCAGTGATTTTGAGTTATTGATTTCAGTGGTTTTGTCCGCGCAAGCTACTGACAAAAGCGTCAACAAAGCCACAGCCAAACTTTTCGCAGTGGCAAATACGCCTGAAAAAATTTTGCAGCTTGGCGAAGAAGGCTTAAAGGAATACATCAAAACGATTGGTTTGTTTAACACCAAAGCTAAAAACATCATTTTGTTGTGTCAAAAATTACTCGAAAAACACGATGGGCAAGTGCCGCAAACTCGTGCAGAATTAGAAAGTTTAGCGGGCGTTGGACGAAAAACGGCGAATGTGATGTTAAACACTGCTTTTGGTGAACCAACGATTGCGGTGGATACACATATTTTTCGGGTCGCAAATCGCATCGGTTTGGCAAATGGCAACACCGTTTTAGCCGTTGAAAAAGAATTAGAACGTGTGATCCCTGAAAAATTCAAACTCGATGCTCACCATTTACTGATTTTGCATGGTCGTTATACTTGCATGGCGCGAAAACCATTGTGCGAACAATGCGTGATTAGTAATTATTGCGAGTTTTTTCTAGCGACGAAGCATTAAAATTCAAACCAAATACACAAAACTCATAAGGAGAAAAACTCATGGAAAAAACTTACGCTCCACACGACATCGAACAACGTTGGTATGAAAACTGGGAAAGCAAACAGTATTTCGCGCCAAGTGGCGAAGGCGAACCGTATTGCATCATGATTCCACCGCCAAACGTGACAGGCAGTTTGCACATGGGTCATGCGTTTCAAGACACGATTATGGATGCGCTAACCCGTTATCACCGTATGAAAGGTTGTAACACGTTGTGGCAAGCGGGAACTGACCACGCGGGGATTGCCACGCAAATGGTGGTCGAACGTTTGTGCAACGCCGAAGGCAAAACGCGCCACGACTACGGACGTGAAAAATTCATCGAAAAAATTTGGGAATGGAAAGAAGAATCGGGCGGCACCATTACGCGCCAATTACGTCGCATGGGTTCATCGCTTGATTGGTCGCGCGAACGTTTCACGATGGACGAAGGCATGTCTGGCGCGGTGCAAGAAGTTTTCATCAAATTATACGAAGAAGACTTAATTTATCGCGGCAAACGCTTGGTGAATTGGGATCCTGTTTTACACACCGCCGTGTCGGATTTAGAAGTTTTATCCGAAGAAGAAAACGGTTTCATGTGGCATTTGCGTTATCCGTTGTCGAATGGTCAAGGGCATTTAATTGTGGCAACGACGCGCCCTGAAACGATGCTCGGTGATGCGGCAGTGGCAATTAACCCGAAAGATGAACGTTATCAACATTTGCTCGGCGAATTTGTGGAATTGCCGTTAACAGGTCGTCGAATTCCCATTATTGCGGATGAATATGTTGACCCTGAATTTGGAACGGGTTGCGTAAAAATTACGCCTGCTCACGATTTCAACGATTACGAAGTGTGGACTCGTCACCGTCATCACAGCGTTATTCAAGATTTGCCACACGGTGGTTTAATTAACATTTTCACTGTCAATGCGAGCGTGATTGATGACGCACTCATTCCTGAAAAATATCGTGGTTTAGATAGAGTAGAAGCTCGCAAACAAATCGTGGCGGATTTTGAAGCCGCAGGTTTGCTTGAAAAAATCGCCGACCACAAATTGATGGTGCCACGCGGCGACCGCTCGGGCAGTGTTATCGAACCATTTTTAACTGACCAATGGTATGTAAAAGTTGCGCCACTCGCTGAACCTGCAATTGCCGCTGTTGAAAATGGTGACATTAAATTTGTGCCTGATAATTGGAAAAATACTTATTTTGAATGGATGCGAAACATTCAAGATTGGTGCATTTCACGCCAAATTTGGTGGGGGCATCGTATTCCTGCGTGGTATGACGACAAAGGTAATATCTATGTCGGCGAATCAGAAACCGCGATTCGTGAAAAACATCATTTACC
Organism: Methylococcales bacterium; assembly: GCA_028713145.1. Lineage (GTDB taxonomy): Bacteria > Pseudomonadota > Gammaproteobacteria > Methylococcales > Methylomonadaceae > UBA10906. The sequence goes on along the minus strand of JAQTOT010000036.1, from coordinate 11,201 downwards.
AGCCGATTACGTTTTGAAACAAGACGAAGACGTTTTAGATACTTGGTTTTCGTCAGCCTTGTGGCCGTTCTCGACATTGGGTTGGGACGGCAAAAATGAACCTGATTATTTAAAAACTTTTTATCCGACTAGCGTTTTAGTGACAGGTTTTGACATCATTTTCTTCTGGGTCGCACGAATGATTATGATGGGATTGAAATTCCGTGGCGAAGTGCCGTTCAAAGAAGTCTACGTTCACGGTTTAGTGCGTGATGCCGAAGGGCAAAAAATGTCAAAATCAAAAGGAAACGTGCTTGATCCGATTGATATTATTGACGGCATCGACTTAGAAACGCTGGTTGCAAAACGCACGTCAGGCATGATGCAACCGCAGTATGCGAAAAAAATTGAACAAGCCACGCGCAAACAATTCCCTGATGGAATTTCGTCTTTTGGTACAGATGCGTTGCGTTTTACGTTCGCGTCACTGGCTTCAACAGGTCGTGATATTCGTTTTGATTTAGCTCGCACGGAAGGTTATCGCAATTTCTGCAACAAACTTTGGAATGCGGCGCGTTACGTTCTGATGAATACTGAAGAACACGATTGTGGTTTGACGGGCGAATGTGAATTTTCACATGTTGACCGTTGGATTGTGGCGCGTTTGAATCAAGTGATTTCCACGACTAGCCACGCAATTGATAACTACCGTTTCGATTTGGCGGCGCAAGCGATTTACGATTTTACTTGGAATGAATACTGCGATTGGTATTTGGAATTAACCAAAGTGGCGTTGCAATCAGATAACGAAGCGTTGCAACGTGGTACACGCAAAACGTTGTTGCATGTTTTGGAAACGATTTTGCGTTTGGCGCATCCGATTATTCCGTTTATTACCGAAGAAATTTGGCAACGTGTCGCGCCACTCACTGGCATTGAAGGCGACACAATTATGTTGCAACCGTATCCAATTTCGGACGAATCGAAGATTGATAACGATGCCGTCCAAAATACCGATTGGTTGATGGCGGTAATTTTGGGCGTGCGTCGAATTCGTGGCGAAATGAACATTGCGCCAAGCAAACCATTACCTGTTTTATTACAACACGGTAGCGAGCAAGACGCGCAGCGTTTAGAAACGAATCGTGTTTATTTGAACAGATTGGCGCGTTTGGAAACTATAACATGGCTTAATCCAGATGAAATTGCCCCTGAATCAGCAATGGCGATTGTCGGTGAAATGCAAATTTTGATTCCGATTGCTGGCTTGATTGATAAAACGGCTGAATTGGCACGTTTAGATAAAGAAATTGCCAAAATTCAAACCGAATTGGAACGCATTGAAGTGAAATTAAACAATCCGTCATTCGTTGAAAAAGCTCCCGCAGCGGTGCTTGAAAAAGAACGTGCAAGATTGACTGAATTACAATCAACGCTCGGTAATTTACAAGCACAACACGTCAAAATTAGCGCGTTGTAGATTTTTTCAAATTTGAGCTTGCCCAGCGCGGCAAGCTCAATCTTTCCCACCTTCACAGTTCATTATCTTAATGTTTCGTTATTTTCCTGCGCGTCAAAATCTACATCCACATAAACACCGTGATTATTACATCGCCGCTTTTACGTTTTTGTGCGTAGCTGTGTGTTTGATTACCGACGCGAATGCCTCGCTCGAAACCCAAAAAATGCTTGGTTTAAGCGGCTGGTTGATTTTAATTGGTTGGCTTTGGGGCGAAAACAAAGAAATTCGTGTCCAAGTTTTAATCGCTGTGATGTTTGCCACGATTGGTGAACATTTCGCGTCACCTTTTATGGAAGGTTACATTTACCGTTTTCATAACGTTCCTGCCTACGTTCCACCAGGTCACGGCATGGTTTATTTAACTGCCGTTGCATTGGGACGCTCAGGTTTTTTTGTGCGTTATGCGCGGAAAATAGCTTTTTTTGTGGTTGCCGTTTGTGGCGCGTGGTCGCTTTGGGGAATTACCCTTGCTTCGCAACGCGATGCTTTTGGTGCCGTATTATTTTGTGTTTTTTTGATTTATTTATTCAAAGGCAAATCGCCGCTGGTTTATTTAGCGGCATTTTTTATCACAACGTGGCTGGAAATCATCGGCACGGCTGTTGGCACTTGGCATTGGGCAGAAATCGACCCCGTTTCAGGTTTAACACAAGGCAATCCACCGAGCGGCGTGGCAGCTTGGTATTGTTTAGTGGATGCGATTGCAATGGGCGGCTCTGCACCTGTGATAAAAATAGCCAGTAAAGCACGGCGGTTTTTATTGCGACAAAGGCACATAACGTGATGTGCTATTATTTAACGCATCAATCGCGTTGCACCCAGCTAGCATAGAAAATTCAACATGACTCAAAAGCATATTCCAAAAAATAATCATAACCGCGTCATTGAAGCGAAAAGAAATACCAAACAAACGTCTCGCGTCGGAGGCGATTTTTCGGACAAATTACGCGCTTACCGCGATTTGCACGCACACGCGCTGTTTTCAAGTTTAGGGCGTTTAATTGCCGCGCGTTTGAATGCCGTTTTAACCATCATTGTATTGTCGATTTCGATTTCACTCGCGTGTGGTTTTTATTTGCTGGTTGAAAATGCGGAGCAATTAACGAGCGATTTAGAAACTAGCAATCAAATTTCTCTATTTTTGCGTGATGATGTATCGCTCGCAAGTGCAACACGGCTTGCCAATGGCATCAAATTAGACCCTAGCGTACAAGCCGTAAAAATCATTACCAAAGAGCAAGCGTTAAAAGAATTTGAAGAATTTAGTGGTTTTGGCGAAGCGATTAAAGCTTTAGAAAAAAATCCGTTGCCGATTGTGTTGCAAGTGATTCCAAAAAATTCTCTTGAAGAAGGACAAAATATCGAAACGCTCGTTGAAAATTTCAAACAAGCGGGCGAAGTCGATTTCGCGCAACTCGATATGCAATGGGTCAAACGTTTGCAACTCATGATTGAAGTTGCACACGTTTCTGTTGTATTGCTCGGAATTTTGCTCAGTTTAGCGGTATTGTTTATTACAGGAAACACTATTCGCCTTGAATTGCACACGCGAAAAGATGAAATTGTGATTGCAAAATTAGTAGGAGCAACGAACGGTTTTGTGCAACGTCCGTTTTTGTACACGGGTTTTTGGATTGGTTTTTTTTCAGGCGTGAGTGCGTGGTTTATCGTCACCATTATGATGCTGATTTTAAAACAACCCGTTGAGAAATTATCGATGCTTTATAACAGCAGTTTTCATTTGCAGTTTATGGGATTTTTTGAAACATTAGCGTTAATTTTATTGTCATCAACGCTAGGTATTGTGGGGTCTTGGGTGGTTGTGCGTTTGCAATTACAGCAAATGAAAGTGTAATTATTTTTCAGCTACTAATGTCTCAACTCGAAAATGCCCTGCCCCATTTTCCCCTAATACCTGCGCTAAATATGGCAACACTGTTTTCATTTTTTCACTTAAATTCCACGGCGGATTTATCACAATCATGCCGCTGGCATTCATGCCACGCCCAGAATTATCGGGCGCAATACCTAATTCGAATAATTGCACATTGGTAATGCCACTTTTTTTGAACGCATTTTCTAAGGTTTCATTTCGTCCACGTTCAATGACGGGATACCAAAGCGCGTAAGTGCCTGTTGCAAACCGTTTGTGCATTTGAATAAGCGTTTTGACCACATCCGCATAATCACTTTTCATTTCGTAAGACGGGTCGATTAACACTAATCCACGTCGCTCAACGGGCGGTAATAAAGCCAGCGAGTTTTTCAAGCCATCCGATTTTTCACAAGCAACACGCTTGTCTGTTTTCATGTTAGTTTTTAGAATCTCAAACTCATTAGAATGCAATTCAAACAAACATAATCTATCTTTTGCACGCAATAACTGCTTAATCAAAAGCGGCGAACCCGCGTAAGTTTTAAATTGTCCGTTTGCATTAAAACGTTTTTGTAATTCAACGTAACTGCTCACACTTTGTGGCAAATCGTCACGCCTCAGCAATCTTGAAATTCCCGACTCAAACTCGCGTGTTTTCAGCGCAAAATCACTATCAAGCGCATACTTCCCACCGCCAGCGTGTGTATCAATGACACAAATCGGTTTTTCTTTTTGTGCTAAATACTCAAGAATTTCGATTAGCACGACGTGTTTTAAGACATCGGCAAAATTGCCCGCATGAAATGCGTGACGATAACTAAGCATAATTATTCCGTAATGGTGACAAGCCAACCGCCTTCGCCGTTGCATTTCTCGACTTTTGTCGTGGCTTTAATGTTGATTCGCGCCGCTGTATTTTTTAAATCCGCTGGTAATTTCCCTGTCACGCGCATGAAACTTTCTTTGTCTTCGACGTTGATTTTTACAGGTTGCGATTTTACCGTGACTTCAATTTGTTCAGGTTTTTGCACGTTGTACGCTAAAAATGAAAATTCCGATTCAGGTGCAACGGTAGCTAAGTGTTCAGGTTGAAATTTTGAAAACGTTGCTTTCGCACAGTTTGTAGAGCTTCCACCACCGCTTGCACCGCCTGTTCCGCCACCGTGCATACTGTGATCAACTGCAAAACTGCTTGTTGAAAAACCTAGAATGGTTAACGCTAAAAGTGTTTTTTTCATTGTTATATCCTCATTATTTTTATTTTTTTAAAATGAAAACGGCGTTTTGAAAACGCCGCGTAAAGTATAAAAGTAATTTTGAAAAGTTTGAACGATTAACCAACGTGTTCGCAGACTTCTAAATCAAATCCTGAAAGCGCGATATATTTCTTTTGCGTGCCTAACACTTTCAATTTTTTCACGCCCAAATCTGCCAAAATCCGTGCGCCTGTGCCTGTTGTACGCCAATCGACCTCATTATTTGCAGGAACTTGATGACCATTGTCCAAAAGTTGATAGCGGTGGATTTGTTCAGCTAAATCTTTGTTATTTTCGCTTTGGCGAATTAAAACCAAAACGCCTCTTTCCTCGGCTGCAATTTTTTCCATCGCCGTGCGAATGGACAAACTTGCTTCGCTACGTTTTGAGGCAAAAATATCGTCCAACACATTTCGGGCATGAACGCGCACTAAAACGGGCTGCTCACCCGAAATATCCCCCATCACCAACGCAATGTGTAGATTATTGTCGTTGCGATCTTGGTAAGCAAATAAACGAAAATCGCCAAATTCAGTGGGATACGCACATTCGCTAACGCGCTCTAAGGTGTTTTCATGTTGAATACGATATTGAATCAAGTCAGCAATTGTGCCAATTTTCAAATCATGTTCTTTGGCAAAAATTTCTAAATCTTTTCGACGTGCCATTGAGCCGTCTTCATTTAAAATTTCAACGATAACGGCTGAGGGGTCAACGCCTGCCAATCTTGCAAAATCACAACCCGCTTCCGTATGTCCTGCGCGATTTAAAACGCCACCTGCTTGCGCCATTAACGGAAAAATATGTCCAGGTTGAACTAAATCTTCAGGCAACGCGTTTTTAGCAACAGCCGCTTGAACCGTTCGCGCTCTGTCGGCAGCTGAGATGCCTGTTGTGACACCTGTTGCAGCTTCAATTGATACGGTGAAATTGGTGTAATGTGGTGTTTTATTTTCGCTTACCATGAGCGGCAAACGCAGTTGTTGACAGCGTTCTTGCGTCAATGTCAAACAAATCAAACCGCGACCATAACGCGCCATAAAGTTAATATCTTCAGGACGTACAAACGAGGCTGCCATCAGCAAATCGCCTTCATTTTCACGGTCTTCATCGTCCATGATGATAACCATTTTGCCTTGTTTTAAATCTTCGATTATTTCTTGTGTGCTATTCATTTAGAAGGGACTATTTTGAAATGACAGCGGCTAACATACCGCTGTCATTTGAGATGGTGTTAAACCGCCGCTAAACCCATGATGTTATAGCCGCAATCAACATAAGTAAGCTCACCCGTGATGCCTGACGCTAAATCTGAACATAAAAATGCCGCTGCATTGCCAACTTCTTCAATGGTGACATTCTTTTTCAAGGGGGCAGCATCAGCCGCTTTACTGAGCATCGCTTTGAAATCGTTAATGCCCGATGCGGCGAGTGTGCGAATTGGCCCCGCTGAAATTGCATTCACGCGCGTACCTTCTGCGCCGAGTGAAACCGCCATATAACGTACGTTTGCTTCCAAACTCGCTTTCGCAACGCCCATGACGTTGTAATTAGGAATAGCGCGTTCTGCACCTAAATAACTGAGCGTTAAAAGTGAACCGTTGCGCCCTTTCATCATTTCACGCCCTGCCTTGGCAAGCGCAGTGAAACTGTAAGAGCTAACATCGTGCGCGATACGGAAATTTTCGCGTGTCGTGGCGTTCACATAATCACCATCTAACGCTTCACGCGGCGCGAAGGCGACGGAATGCACGATGCAATCCAAGCCATCCCAATGTTTGCCAAGTTCAACAAAAACATTGTCGATTTGTTCATCGCTTTGCACGTCGCATTCAACAGTAATGGTTGAACCACATTCAGCGGCTAATTTTTGCACGCGCTCGCGAATTTTTTCGTTTTGATAAGTGAAAGCAATCTCTGCTCCCTCACGGCGCATTGCTTGAGCAATTCCCCATGCAATCGAACGATCGCTAATTAAACCGACGATTAAAACTTTTTTACCTTGCATAAATGCCATAAACGTTTGCTCCTTAAATGTTAATAAAGTGAAAACGATTAGTGATGATGTCCGCCTGCGCCATGAATATGACCGTGATCAAGTTCTTCGGCAGTTGCTGGGCGCACGTCAATAATTTCAATGTCAAAATTTAAAGGCATTCCTGCTAATGGATGATTGCCGTCAATCGTAATTTCATCGCCTTCAACTTTTACGACCGTCACAATGCCTGGACCTTCGCTTACGTCAGCATGAAATTGCATACCGACTTCGATGTTATCAATCCCGTCAAACATTTCACGCGCGATAACTTGTACACGATCTTCAAAAACTTGTCCGTAAGCGTCAGAAGCTGGAATGTGCGCGGTGAATTTGTCACCAACTTCTTTGCCGTCTAAGGCTTTTTCTAAACCAGAAATAATACTGCCTGTGCCGTGTAAATACGCAAGCGGTTCGCCACCGATTGAACTGTCAATAACTTCGCCAGCATCGCTAGTTAAGGTGTAGTGAATTGAAACCGCTGTATTGGGTGAAATTTGCATGATAAAGCCTTTAAAATTCTAAAAATGAGCGAATATGATAAAGGCTAGCGGGGATTTTGTCTGAAAAATATCGAATTCTAAAGCAGGAAAGTTACCAAACAAATGTTTGGCAACTTTCAAAAAGATTTAACCTAAACCGTGTGTGTGTTCGTCAAAACCATAATCACGCTCAACAGCCAGCCGCGAAAAAGTCTTTTTCGCTTGAATGCGTTGTGAATTGAGTAAATCAATGATTTCAGGACAAAACGACGGTGTTAAACTCGCGCAATGTTCGTCGCTCATTTCAAACGCATTCCAAAAAGTGTCAAAGTTCATAACTTTATCCTCAAAATTAAAATAAAAATAACGACGGAGTTATCGGCAGGTTTTCACCGAAATCAACAATAAATGCAGTTTAGAAATGTTGTGTGAAAATTTAATGACTTGCAGCAAATTTTAGGCAAAAAAAAGAGAGCTGTTACGCTCTCTTTTTTGTTTAGCACTTGAAGTTTCTAAAACTTAGAAACCTAAACCTAAATAACCACCAGCTGTAATACCATCTGGATTTACGCCGTCAACATTGTCAAATGAGTGATGGTAACGAACGTCAGCACCAGCATAAATGTCTTTCCAGATTTTGTAGTCAGCACCAGCACCGAACATCATGCCTGGGTTTAATACTGTAATCGCATCAGATGGTGGGCTGATAACAGTGATTTCCATACCTGCTGGAATTAACCAAGGACGGAAGTTGCTGCCTTTTAAGAATTTAATTTTTGGTGAAGCCGCTAAAGTTAATGCGTTCACAGTTGCTGTTTGTGCATTAACGCCTGGAATACCAACAGCAGCACCTAAAGCAGGGTTGATTCCGTTAAGTTTTCTTTCGCCCAATTGTTTGTAATCAAACATCAATTCGCCTAACACTTCGGTGTTGTTCATCATGCCAAACAAGTTGTCATTGATATTGAAATCAAAACCAGCACCTGCATACCAAGCATCTCTATCGCCAATTGCACCTGGTAATGCACCACCTAAACCACCAACCGTACCAGTTGGGTCTAAAGTACCACCGCGTTGATCGTTGTTATGTCCATAACCGCCACGGAAAAATACCATGTTGTCTTTTGCGCCTTTTTTAGATGTACCTTCTGCTTTAACAGAATTCATCCATTGATCTAACTCTTGAACTTTAGCCGTATCAGGATCAACAACTGGGCGACCTTGAGCCGCTCTCAAGCTACGAATTTCAGCTTGCATTGACTGTAATTGTGCTTCTAACGCATCAACTTTCGCATTGCTGCTTGAAGTGTGTGAGAACGAAGATGTATGGGTTTCAACAGTTTGAACCGCTTTTTTAGGTGCGTGTTTGTGTGCTTTTGTTGAAGCGTGAGCAGCCGCTTCAGGAGCGATTGTTGCCGCAGCAATTGCAAACAATGCAGTTGTCACGCCTAAAGCCAATTTAGTTTTTTTCATGTTGTTATCCTCAGATAAATTACTTGGGTGAAAGGTTTAAAATTTGTTTTTATACAACAAAAATCATTTGTCGGGGGCAATAATACCAGTAAAACGGATTCCTTACAAGTTTTGGAGTTATTTTTTTACCACAAAAATCTTCTTATTTTTCAATGAGTAATGTTATTAACCAAGAAAATAATGCAGCATGTTAAAAAAAAACAACATTACAACAAATGAATTTCTATTCTGAAAAAATATCAACACCTTTTGGTGCGACAAATTCAAACAAATTGGCATCAACGGCTTGATTGAGTTTTAAATTTGAAAAATAAATGCGCGTTAATTGCCCAAAGTTATCATTCAACTGCATTCCACTTAAAACGCCTTTTTCAAGTCCAATCAACACATATTTGAACGTACTGTCTTGGCTTTTAGGTAACAATTTCACCCAGACCATCGAACCTTCATTGCCTTGTTGTTCAATCGTGTAATTATCCTCAAGCGGCACGTCGCCACTAAGCAATAAAGCAGGCGTTGAACCAACGGATTCATCGAGTTTTTTAATGGTGACTTGTTCTAAATCCGTGTCGTAAAAAGTGACTTTTCCCGCTGTCGAAATAATTTGTTGCTGAAACGGTTTGGTGTAATCCCAACGAAATTTACCTGGACGTTGCAAATAAAAATTTCCATAACTTGTTTGCAATGGGTCGCCCGCTTCGTTAATTAACACCTGCTTGAAATTTGCGGTAATCGATTTTGCTGATGCTAAAAACGCTTTTAATTGTTTTACGGGCAGCTCTTCGGCAAACACAAGCACACTATTTAGACTGAGAAACGCGGCAAGTAACCAACGTGTTTTTTTCATAAGATTCTCCTTTTCAAAAAAAAAGCGCGGTCGAAGTGACCACGCTTTTTTGCGGTTTGTTTCGAATTACATTAAATAAACGAAAATGAACAAACCTAACCAAACTACGTCAACAAAGTGCCAGTACCAAGCAGCAGCTTCAAATGCAAAGTGATTTTCTGGTGAGAAATGACCTCTCCAGCTACGGAATAACACGACACTTAAAATAATCGCACCCACGCAAACGTGGAAACCGTGAAAACCTGTCAACATGAAGAACGTTGAACCGTAAATGCCAGAACCCAACGTTAAGCCCATTTCGGTGTACGCTTCATGGTATTCAATCGCTTGACAAATAACGAATAAAAAGCCCAATGCAACCGTGGCAGCTAAACCTTGAATCAATTGTGTGCGATTTTTTGCAATCAAACCATGGTGCGCCCAAGTACAAGTCACGCCACTGGTTAAAAGCAATAATGTGTTAAGTAATGGCAAACCAAACGCGCCCATCGGTTCAAAGTGACCACCAACGCTAGCAGGACCATTTGTAGGCCAAACAGCATTAAAAGCGGGCCACAATAATTCTTTTGTTATACCTTTTGCGCCTTCACCACCTAACCAAGGCACAGACAAATTGCGGGTGTACCACAACGCGCCGAAGAAAACCGCGAAGAACATAATTTCTGAAAAAATGAACCACATCATACCCATGCGGTACGAAATACCCACACCGTGATTGTACATACCCGATTCACTTTCTTTTGATTGCAACGTGAACCAACCTGCAAGCATCACGATGAAAATCGAAAGTCCTAAAACCATCAACGTTGAGCCAATAGCTGAACCGTTTAAATAATTTGCAAATCCCGCAAGCATGGTCATCAAACCTGCCGTTGCCATCACTGGCCACGTCGCTTTATGCGGAATGTAATAAGTTGTATTACTTGTTGACATAAACTTCCCCTTGTTATTTTTTTACAGCGTTTTGCGTGTTATCAAAAAAAGTGTACGACAGCGTGATTGTCTGATAATCAGACGGTAAGGCTGGATTGATTACAAATCGCATCGGCATCGTTTTTCCTTCATGCGGTGCAAATGTTTGCTCAGAAAAACAAAAACATTCGACCTTCTCAAAATAAGTGCTAGTCAAAGCAGGTGAAAAACTCGGAATTGCACGGGCAACCATCGGTTTATCGGTCTTATTTTCAGCATAAAAATTGACGGTGTGATATTCGCCTGGATGAACGGTAATTTGCGTTTGTTCAGCCCGAAAAATCATCGGTGTGTTCTCATTTAACGTCGTTAAAAACTCGACTTTAATGTTGCGATTCACATCAATTTCGTAAGCGGTTTCAGGAATCGCTTTAATCGCGTCGGGACGATCGCGTTCAATCCATTTCCATTCACAAAGCACGTCATAAAGCGGCACAAGTGCGTAACCAAACCCAAACATCGCAATCGCAACAATTGCTAAATTGCGTACTAACTTTTTATTTTTTACGGCGACTTCGTTGTTCATCGTGAAATCGCTTGCAAAACAGCCATAACGTAAATCGTCGTGGCAAACGCAATCAATACGACTGCCGTTAAGATATTTTTTGTTTTTCTCGTCATTTTCGACTCGATTCAACGTCGAGACGCGAAATCACGTCTCGACATTTTGACCTTAATGATCGCTAGGAATCACAGCAGGTGGTGTTGTGAAAGTGTGATAAGGCGGTGGAGATGACAAAGTCCATTCCAAACCGTGCT
>JAQTOT010000035.1 GCA_028713145.1 Methylococcales bacterium | reverse complement strand
GCGTGGATTTTGATTTAGCGCAGTTGATGGACGAAGTTGAAAGTCTGTTTGATACGTTATTTGATGGACAATTGCACACGCCGCAGCGAGTCAGTTATCAAGCGATTTTTGAGCAATTTACAGGTTTGGACGCGCTGAATTTTTCATTTGACGCGTATTCGACGTTTGCAAAAAAAGAAAACTTGCATGATGCCATTGCGATTTGCGGTGAAAGTCATGTTTTGTGGCTCGATTTTTTATTTAGTTTTTGCGTGCAACCCAATTTAGGGCAGGGCGGTTTGTGCTTGGTTTATGGTTATCCCGCTTGCCAATCGTCACTGGCGCGTTTGAACTCAGAAAATCCGCTGATTACCGAGCGTGTTGAAGTATTTTTAAAGGGTGTTGAATTGGGTAATGGCTATCATGAATTAACCGATGCCGCCGAGCAAAATCGCCGTTTTGAAACTGAAATTCAACTTCGCAAAACAGCATCTTTACCTATGCCAACAAAAGATGAACGATTACTTGCGGCGTTAGAAAGCGGTTTGCCAAATTGTGCGGGGATTGCGTTTGGTTTGGATAGAATTTTAACTTTACTTGCAGAAAAATCGTCCATTTCACAGGTGTTAAGTTTTGACATCGAACGAGCGTAATTTCGTAAAAATCCCTGTTTTTAAATTCATTCAAGCGCATAATTCGCCCCGATGTTAAGCAACTTTGCTTAACCAAAATCGGAGTTAGACATGAAAAAAGTAAATCAAGCGGCACTGTTAATTGCGTTAGCCTTTTCAGCAAATGTAGTTTTGGCAGATATTGATTTGAAATCAAAAGATGAAGTTACAGGCACTTGGAAATTGCAATCAACAAAAAACACGTCTAGCGAAAAAGAAGCGGCTTTGCCACGAGAAGATACTTGGGTTTTCAAAGATGGAAAATTAACGATTTTGCACATCCCGCGCGAAGGCAAATACTACGATCAGCCACCTGTGAATTACGAAGTGGAAGACGGGAAATTGAAAGTATCACAAGTGGGTAGCAGTCGATTAGATTTCTTTTCACTGGTTGAAAAAAGTGAAAACAAAATGATTTTAAAGGGAAAATTTGGCGGTTTCTTTTACTTCGAGAAAAAATAACGCTTTCAAATAACGCGACATTTCTTGTTTATAATTTTCCATGATTAGGTTTCGCAATCTTTTTGTTTCAACTCAAAAGAATCAATTTTTTTGTACAAAGTGGTGCGTGTAATGCCTAATTTTTTCGCTGCCATAGAAATGTTACCGTCGCAATTTTTCAACGTAATTGTGACGGCGTGACGCTCCCAATCTGTCAAACTCATCATTTTTTCCTCACTATTATTTTCAATCGTTTCAAAATGAGCAGGCGTTAAATTTTCATTCATTTCGTATTTTCGTAATTCTGAAATGAAATCGAGTGGCAAATCTTTAACCGTAATAAATGCGCTGCTTGATGTGTAAAGCGTCGCGCGAATCACGCTAATCAATTGTCTGATATTTCCAGGCCAAGGATGATTTTCAATTAAATGCAAAACGTCGGACGAAATCTCAATTTCACCGTTTGGCGAAATCGTATTCAATTCGCGTTGCAAAATGGTGTGAATAATCGAATGTTTGTCAGGTCGTTCGCGTAATGGCAATAAATGAATTTGCGCTCCATTTAAACGGTAATACAAATCACGCCGAAAACGTCCCGCTTCAACGGCTTCAACTAATTTGACATTGGTTGCCGCGACAATTTGTACATCAACATGAATCGGTTTGTGTCCGCCAACAGGCGTAAATTCGGATGATTCCAAAACCCGCAACAACGTTGATTGCAAATCAAAACTCATGTCGCCAATTTCATCTAAAAACAAAATACCTTTGTCAGCTTGCAAGAATTTCCCAATTTTTCCGCCCGATTTTGCACCTGTAAAACTGCCCGCTTCGTAACCGAATAATTCACTCTCAATTAAATCACGCGGAATGGATGCACAATTTATGGCAACCAACGGCGCATCTTTTCGCGGTCCTGCATTTTTAAGCAACCGCACAAAATGGTCTTTGCCAACCCCTGATTCGCCTGTAACTAAAATGGGGATTTTATGGGTTTGCAATTTCACCGCTTTTTGTAATAACACCTCTAATTCTTTTGACATTGCCGAATCATTGATTAACGGCACGGCTTTTTTAGTCGGCGTAAATTGAATTTTTTCTAAAACCCGTTCTTGTGCGACGGAACTTTTTGCAAGCGGCAAATTCGTATTTACCAGTACGCAAATCAAATGTAAAAACGCAAACAGCGAATTCATTCGTTCTCGATAATCGCTAACTAAACCAACGACGGCAATCAACTTTCCATTTGCATCGAATAAGGGATAACCAACGGTTGTGAACGGATGAAGTACATTTAAAAAATGTTCCATGCCTTGAAAAGCAATCGGTTTTTCTAAAATAGCCGTCGTGCCAATACCATTATTTCCCAAAATCGATTCTGACCAATTCGCTCCTGCTGTGTACATCTGATTTAAAAATGTACTGGGCAATTTTTGCTCGCCCATCACACTAAGCAATCGTCCATCAGCTGTTGTTAAAACCAGCATCACGCTCGCTTCTTTTAAAAAGGTATGAAAATTGTCGCTCAAATGGTTAATGATTTTTTCGATATTAACAGCAGGGTTTGTCGGTTCAACCGCTGACGAAATGACGGGATAATCGTCCCAATTTGCATAATTTCCAAGTGGCAAATGATATTCTTCAAGGCAACGTTGCCACGCATCACTTACTTCTGGGCGAACCCAGTCGCTATGCTCTGGAACCGTTCGTGTTTGGTTCATCCATTGCCATGCTTGAATCGGTCTATCGACTTCAAACTCAACCGTGTGACGTAGCAATAAGGTTTCTTGACTGACTTTTACTTTGTTTGGATTCGAGAAGTTTAGATTCATTTTTTGCTATTTTTGTGTCAATTTGGTGTCGATTGCGAACAAAAAAGTAATGAAAACAATTGATTTTGAATGTAATTTGTTGAAATCGACGTTGAATGGAACACAATAACAAATTCAAAAAAAGAGGCAATGCGTCATAGTGTCGCACTGCCATATCTCACGAAGGAAATAGAATGTTCTCCGTTACAGGAGAGGATTTAGGATGAAGCGTTGATCACACCTGAATAATCAGGAAAATCAGGGGTACACATGAAAAACCGTAAATCTAAAACTCAAAAATCAAGGTGAACGTGGGTCTTCGCGTGTGGCGGCTGCCCATTCTGGCGAATAACCGTCCATGATGGATAAATCAGGCACATCCATCACTATCGCTTCGGTTGTCATCATCGTACCGACGACGCTTACCGCGTTGCGTAACGCTAAACGCATCACTTTCACAGGGTCAATAATGCCAATTTCTAAAAAGTTACCGTAACAAGCACATTGGGTATCAACCGTAAAATGGCTGTCATTGGCATTTTCAATTCTTGCAATGACCGCATCTGGATTCATGCCTGCGTTGCGCGTTAAATTCTGCAATGGCGCAGAAAGTGCAGATTTCATAATTGAAATACCTTGTTGTTGCTCGGCATTTTCAGCAATCACTGTATTTAACATTTTGATGCAATTAAATAATGCCACGCCGCCACCTGGTAAAACGCCTTCTTCAAGCGCGGCTTTTGCTGACATATACGCATTTTCAATTCTTACCATGCGTTCTTTAATTTCAAAATCGGTAATTCCACCGACATCAAAAACACCTGTTTTGCCTGATAACATAGCAATACGTTCTTCTAATTCACCAAAATCGTGACGATTACCTGTTGCGGAACCTTCACCAGGTTTTTTTGCCAAAATGAAATCGGCTTGTTCACGCAAATTCACAATGCGTTCTTTGACCAAATCTTGATTGCCTTTTGCGCCAATAATTGTTGTTGTCGTTTCAGTAATCACAACGCGCCGGGCTTGTCCGAGTTGTTCAAGCGTAACGTGTTCGAGTTTTGGACTGCTGTAATCATCTAAAATTGCTTGTCCGCCTGTTAATAACGCCAAATCTTTCAAACGGTCGATACGTTTATCACCAAAACCTGGGGCTTTCACGGCAACAACCTTAAAAATACCGCGCACATGATTGAGCAATAACCCCGTCAAGGCTTTATCAATCACGTTATCGGCGATGATGACGAGCGAACGACCTTGCGCTTTAACGTCTTCCAAAATCGGAATTAAATCCATCAAATCGCTGATTTCACGGTCATACAATAAAATATAAGGATTTTCGAGAACGGCTTCAGCGCGAGTTTTATCGGTCGCAAAATACGGCGATAAATAACCTTGTTCATAATGCACACCATCTACAATGTTTAATTCATCTTCGCGTCCATTGCCGAGTTGAAACGTTAGCTGTCCCTCCAATCCAAGCTCCTCTAAAGCCTCCGCTAATAATTTTCCAACCCCTTTTTCGTCCTTGGTTGCGACGGCAGATATTTTTTCAATCCAATCAGATGTCACATTTTTAACGGCATCATCTAATAATTTTTTCTCAACTAATGTGAGAGCTAAATCTAAGCCTTTTTTTAATTGCAACGGATGAAAACCTGCTGCCACACTTTTTAAACTTTCTTGCGCTAATTTTTGCGCTAAAACGATTGCCGTTGTTGTACCGTCACCGACTTGGCGCGACACAGCTCCCGCCACATCACGCAACATACGTCCGCCTAAATCCGCAATTCTGTCGTCAAAATTGATTGAGCGAGCCACTGTCACGCCATCACGGGTGAAAATGGGCAAAATGCCGTCAGTACGATGTTGAATCATCACCGCAGGACCTGCACTTCCCATTGTGACAACGGCGGCACGAGCTACACTGTTAATGCCGTGCATCAATTTGATTCGTGCTTGTGGATTGTAAATAACTTGTTTTGTCATAAATCTACTTTGTCATGATTGATTAAAACCGCTTTTTTCATAATCGTATGCCCAACTTGCAAACGTGTTTGTCGAACTCGTTTAATTCGCGCCCAAACGTAAATCAATTTTTTATCCCAATAATCGAGCGATGTTCTAAAAAATCGTTCTTCGTCATCGGATAATTCGTGATTCCAAAATTCTTTGAGTTCTGCAACGCGCATTGCGCCAATTTTGTCGGCAACTTCTTTTTCTTCAACGACCAATTCTTTTATCGTGCCGTTTAAATGGGTTGCCATCTCATTGAGAAATTCTTTATCGTCTGGTTTCATTGGGCGATAACTCCAGATTTATGAACCGCTTGGTAAGAATTTTTCTAAATAAATGTGGTCTTTTGAAATACCAACTTCTTCACAAACGGCAAATGTCGCATCGACCATTCCTGGCGGGCCACACAAATATAAATCAGGTTTTGCGCCTGTTTCGGTTAAATCTCGGCGCAAAATATCAACTACACTGCCTTTCTCGCCTTGCCAATCGTCGGTGTATTTCCAGACGCAAATTCGCAATTCCAGCGTTTTCATGTCCTCGGCTAATTTTTCTAATTCCTGCAAAAAAAAGACTTCTTCTTGGGTATTCACACCAAAATAAATCACGCATTTTTGTGGTTCTTCCCATTCGTGCATCCGACGAACCATCGATAAAACAGGAGCTAAACCTGTTCCACCTGCTACAAAATAACGCGGCGTAAAGCCATTTTCTTTTAAACCAAAAATACCCGATGCACTTTTAACTTGTATTTTTTGTCCGACTTTCGCGTCATTTTTCAAATATGTTGAAAATTTACCGCCTTCAACAATACGAATTAAAAACTCTAATTCGCCTTTTTTATTAGCCGTATTCGCAGGCGAATAAGAACGTGTTGTGGTGGTATTTGGAATTTCTAAATCGAAAAACTGCCCCGAATCGAACTTAATTTGTAAATCATCGCCAGTTCGTTTTAATAACAAACGCATGACATTACTTGAAATTTGTGAAATTTCAGTCACTTCTGCTTCAAAAAATAAATCTTCGGGTGAAAATGAAATACGGTCATAAGTGTAAGGCACTTCAACTTCAATATCCGTTGTTGGATAACAACGACAAAGTAGCACTTCGCCAGCGGCTTCTTCTTCGTCAGGCAAGGCTTGAAAGCTGTATTTCCCCATGACGTAATCGCCTTCCGCGCAAAAACCTTTGCACGTCGCACAACCGCCTTCACGACACGAAGCCATTAAATAAATATCTTGACGCAACGCCGCGCTGATAACGTCTTCGTCTGTACGGCATTCAAAAGTAACCGATTCGTTATCTTGGGTAATAATTGTTACTTGATGTGTGCTTGCCATTAACTAAAACTCCTACTGTACTGTTTGGTTTTTGTTGCTCATGCTAAAAAATGCCATAACGTGTTGCACGGCTCGCTTTGATGAATCTAACGATAAAGAACAACCTTCTTGAATCAGCTTATTGTCTTGATAAATTGTCCATCGCCACATAAATTCCAAATCTTCGGTGTAAGCTGTGTAGGGGCTTGAATCGTAGAGTTTTGTCAATTCAGAATTGGATTTACTTTTTTCCAAATACGCCGAGGGATTTGAAGGATTTAATGTTTCTAACATGATTGATAATTTCATTTTTGGGGTGTTAAAGAAGGTGCCTGTTTAGCACGTCATCGCACTTAACAGACACCCAAAAGTCAGCAATTTAGCTTATTGCAACGTAATCGTTGTTACACCACGAACTTTACGCAATTCTGCTAACGGCAAAGCGTAATAATCGGTATTTCGTAATTCCATCAACTTCGTACCTAAAATGCGATCAGTGTCCATAAATACATTCACTGGCATAATCGGTGGCTTGTTTTCAATTCTGAAATTGATATGAAGTTTTTCCGCTTCATATTTATCTGTGCAAGCATCCATTTTCGCCACAACTGCATCCGCAACCGTTTGAGCATTCGCGCCACAAGTATTATTGTTGAGGAATTGTTGGTCGTTTAATTCGGCGTGTTTGAGCATTGCCACTTTTTCTTCGATTTTGCATTCAATCCAACCCCAATCAAGTTCGAGTGAATAATCTTTACGAAAAGGGGTGGTGTGTTTTTGACGGAAATCGACCAAAAATGCCGCGCCTTGCGCTAAGGTTTTTAGCCCATCAATTTTTTTCGTCCACTCATCGCGGACAGGATTGTCATGAATTTTGTAATTAGCCATAGTGAACTCCTAAGATTGTAAATCTTTCAGTTTGGTATCAAGCCCCATCAATTCTGAGGTGATGGTGAAGGTATCGCCTAAGGTGTAAGCGCGACCAATTGTTGACGATACGTCTACTAAAAAGTCATACACCGAAAAGTTTTTACCGAGCAATTCAGCCACTTCAGCGCAATCGACTTCGATTTTGCCCGTTGCTTTGAGCCACCAATAACCTGAACGATCTTCAATCACTAAGGTTTTATTATCATCGGCATGATCACCGAGCAAATACTCATCAACAATCACGTTGATTTCGTCAGATTTTTTTAAAACCAATACCACTTCGTTACTTTCATGGACAACTTGGTTTTCTTCAGCAAAATACTCGTCGTGAAACGCTTTGCCTGTTTTACCCATGATGCCTGCACCATAAGAATTTGAACTTTTTGACATGGTGATTCCTTATTTAAGACCAGAGAGAACAGTTTTAATCAAAGCTGCTGTATCTACTTTGTAACTAATTGGGTCAGCATAATCGCGTTTCCAATCATTAAATACACGTTCAAGTGCCGCTTCAACGGCAGGTTTATCTGTTACGCCTTTGATTTCAGGAATTTTGGCGAAAATACCCATGAAATCTTTTAATGCGTTGACCGTTCTTGGCAACCATTTGTCATTCCATGCACGCAAAATGCGTTTGTTGTAATCACCAAATTCAACGTCATCGGCTAGGCAATGGAAGAACATATCGCCTGTAATGCCTTTGGTTTGAGAATGGTATAGCTGCATTTGATTGATAAAGAATGGCGTTAAGTTGTCGCCAAAATACGATGACAAACGCAAGAAGAATTCACGGCGTACAAACTGTCCGAACAAGGGGTCATAAACCATGTGACCAGACCACAAAATTTCGTTCCAGTCATACGTTGCTTGCCAAATGTCTTCAACGGTTTCACGCGCACTTTTATAAATCGCGCCTTGTGTCCATTCTTTTTTCGGTTCGTCGGTTGATTCAGGGAAGCCAGGAACTAATTTCGCTAAGAATGTTCTTTCTAATTGAATCATTTGCGCGTTATCAACTTTATCCAAGCCAATCATCGCAATGCTCATCCGCAACGTATCACCTAAGCAATCACGCGATGCAGAAGAATGGGAATTGAACAAACCGTATTCGCTAAAGCAGAATGCACCCAAATAATCGTTTAACACTTCGTCGCGCCAAACAGGGTCAATCGAACGCACTTGACCATCAGCAGAATACGATTTTAAGAAACGGTCGGTATAACGCCATTCTTCGGCTTTGTCTTTGACATACAGTGCGTGCCAGCGATTTGCGGGGTCACGGTGTTTGTGCCAATCCGTTGTGTGTAATTCTGTGGTTTCGTTACCCCATGAAGGACGACCACCGTGGAATTTTTGAGTCCAATCGCCCCAATCCAAACCACCAGGAATCCAATCAGGCGTTGGTTGCGCGTAGCAACACAAAATTTCATATTCTGATAACCGACGACCGCGTGGTTTAACAAAATAATTCATTTTGTTATTCGAATCTAAAGGTTGAGTAGGCACAGCATTTGCGATTACTCGCGCCATATCTGGATCAGTTAAACCTCTTTTACCGCTTTCTACTTGAATACCCATTATCTATCTCCCGCTTTGATTGATTTCAACGGATCAGCAAACACACAATTCAATTTTTTGATGTCATCAAGTGTCCACAATTTGCCATCTTTAGAAGTATGTGGTTGAGCAATCAACGTTTTGCCGTCGCTACGCACGCCATGTAATTCTGCAATCACTTCAGACAATTCACGTCCTTCGTATTGCTCGAACATGTTTTGGCATTCATAACGTTCAGGTTCAGAAAGCCACATGCGTTCGCCCCAATCGTCAGAGAACGAGTGCATTTTTCCGTTCCATTCATGAACACGCAATGTGCTTGCGCCTTTGCATAAACTTGGGCAGAAAGGCACTTGTGAAACGCGGTCGATGTAAATTGGGTGATTGTTTTCGATAAACCACATCAAAGGAATGAATCCGCTATTTGGGTCTTCGCAACCACGCGCACGCCATTCATCGTAGATTTTGCCGTAGTTTTCTTGCCAGCCTGGATAATTTGCTTCAAACCATTCTGCTTCTTCGGCTGTTGGCAGTGTCAAACGGAAGAAACCTGTTGGCCATAAGGCGTAAGCTAAGAGGAATAAATCGTGGTGCGCCCAATAAGCGTCTTTTTTCGCGTCACGCAAACTAGCGGGAGATTCCACGCCGTATTTGCCTAAACGACCAATCCAAATACCACCCCAATCTTCATAAACCCAACGGTTCCATGTTTTCACCCAAGGTTCAACTTTGAAATGACTGCCGTATTCAAACGCCATTCCTAAAACAGGGGTGAAGTATTTTTGTTGTGTCCAGAAAGCATTGTTTAAATCGGTGTTCAAGTATTTTGAAGCCGCTTCGTCATTAGCAATCGATACAACCGTTTGATAACCGTTTGCCATGTGGCGCAATTCGTCGGTTTCAATTGAAAGGAAAACAGTCGGTGTAATTTCATCACCATTTGCCGCCGCCCATTCTGTCACTGCTACGATTAACGGGTTGGTGAAACACGCTTCGCCCACTAATTGCAAGTTAATCGAACATTCAACCGCGTCACCTGAAATAAAGCCGTCTGAAAATACGCGCTTCATCCCTTTCCAAAGTGGCCCGATGGTGCGAGTACGACGCGCATCATTGTGACCCGCGGGGTCTTGACCATTTTTAGCGAAATAATAGTTCACATAACCGCATTGGTTTGTGTGACGAATTTCGTCCAAAGTTTGTGCTAAATAACCATTTTTTTGTTCAGGAGCAGTCGCAGAATCCCACAACATACCAGTTGCCGCAATTGCGTTGTATTCGCCAACTTCTAAAAAGTTAGAAACCACTTTCATGGTTTCATTCCATTTCGGATGCACCCGTTTTGCCGCGTCAACACGCGCTAATACGTCTTGCAAACTACCAAATTGACGTTCGTCTTTGACCGATTCCATGCGAGCGTATTCTTTAGCGATGAGCTTGAATTGCTCTTTGGTATCGTTTGCCATTTTGTATTTGGTCGGATACTTGGTGCGATTTTTCTCAAAATCCCAAGTAAAACTTTGTAACCATCTATGCACTTCTTGTGCATTGACGCTAGTCGGCGCGTGATTCACTGCGAGCGCGTCGGTTGCTGCTTTTGTTGCTGCACTAATAGCCATTTTTGACTACTCCTCATTGTTTTATTATTGAAATTATGAACCTACCGTTGTGATGCAATTTGCCTTTGTCTGTCGTGACACGTCTTTACTTACTGCACAGCAGGTTCGTTATCGATATTGCAACGGTTATGCCAATAATTTTTATTTTTTAAAAACAAAGAGTTATTTTATTTTTGTGAATTTATTTTTGGATAATTTAAACAAATGAACGTTCATTTATTTAACACTGTTTAGTTTTTGGACAGGAATTTTAGACACAAAAAAAGGCGCGAATCATTCGCGCCTTTTTTTATTTTCACCAAAATTTAGCTTTTCATCTTTGCTTCAAGCTCTGCTTGCGTTAAATGACGCACATCTTCGCCTTTCACCATATAAATCAAATGCTCACAAATATAACGTGAATGGTCGCCAATGCGTTCTAACGCGCGAACTGTCCACAAAATATCTAACGTGCGTGTGATATTGCGTGGGTCTTCCATCATTTGCGTAATCAATTGACGAATAATACTTGCGTATTCACGATCCACTTGTTCATCGCTGCCTGTAATGTCTGTGATGCCATCAATAGACATCCGCGCAAAACTATCGAGTGCGCCATGCAGCATTTCTTTAACCAAACCTGCAATGTGTTTAAGTTCGTGATATTGATCATTTTTATTTTCATTGCCTGAAAGTTGAATCGCCATCTTCGCAATTCGCTCCGCTAAATCACCGATACGTTCTAATTCGGTAATTACGCGCAAAACCGTCAGTAACAATCGCAAATCAAATGCTGCGGGCTGACGTAGAGCAAGAATTTGCGTGCATTCCGCGTCGATTTCCATTTCAAAATCATCGACCTCGTTATCTTGTTTAATAACGGTTTCTGCAAGTTCCATATCACTAATTATGAAGGCTTTTACCGCTAAATCGATTTGCTCTTCGACCAGCCCACCCATTGCCAACACTTTGTTACGAATGTCTTCGAGTTCTTTATTGAAATTCTCTGAAATGTGGTGCGCTATTTTACTGTTATCCATTGTTCAACCTCTGTTATGCGGGTTTTTCTTGATTCAACTGAATTGTTATGTCGGCAATTCCTTCGGCTTTTGCAGCGATACTTTCCAGCTCATTAGTCACTTTGATGATTGAAATTAACAAACTCAAATCGCAGCCCGTCGGTTGGCGTCGCGCAATCGTACTGACACATTCAGCATCAATGATCGATTCACATTCATCTACCACATCATCTTGTTTTAAAACTTGCATCGCCAAATTCATATCGCCTGTCGTGAAGGCTTGCAACGCTAACGAAAGTTGTTGTTCAACCAATCGTCCCATTGCCGTAATTTTGGCGTGTATCGATTCGAGTTCTTTATCGAACTGCCCAGAAATGTGATTTGGTGTGTTGAAATTATCCATAACGTTCTCCTTATTAACCGTAACGACCAGTAATATAATCTTCGGTTTGTTTTTTGGTAGGTTTTGTGAAAAGTTGGCTCGTTGCACCCATTTCAATCAATTCCCCCATGTACATAAATGCCGTGTAATCAGACACCCGCGCCGCTTGTTGCATATTGTGTGTCACGATGACGATGGTGAATTTTTCTTTGAGTTCGTTAATTAACTCTTCGATTTTCAACGTTGAAATAGGGTCTAATGCCGACGCTGGTTCATCAAGCAATAGCACTTCTGGTGCAATCGCAATCGCACGGGCAATCACTAACCGTTGTTGTTGACCGCCTGATAAACCGAGTGCGTTGTCTTGCAAACGATCTTTCACTTCATCCCACAACGCTGCGCCGCGCAATGATGTTTCAACGGTTTCTTCTAAAATACGCTTATCGTTAATGCCTTGGATTCGCAAACCATACGTCACATTTTCAAAAATCGATTTTGGGAATGGATTTGGTTTTTGAAATACCATCCCGACCCGACGACGCAATGCCGCCACATTTACTGATTTGTCGAAAATATTTTCGTCGTGCAACAAAATTTTTCCGTCAATTGTTACGCCATCAACCAAATCATTCATGCGGTTAATACAACGTAAAAGCGTCGATTTCCCACAACCCGAAGGGCCAATAAATGCGGTCACTTTTTTCTTTGGCATTTCCATGTTAATGCCGTGTAACGCTTGTTTTTTGCCGTAGTACAAATTGAGATTTTCAACTTTTAAACACGGTTCAACAGGATCATCGTGCTTGTGGGTACTGCGTAAAATCGAACTCGCATCAAAACTGTGCGAACGGGTTTCTATTGAAGCCATGTTTAACCTTCCAACGCGCGGTATTTTTCGCGCAAGTGATTACGAATAAGAATTGCCGCTAAGTTCAAGCCAATAATGACTACAACTAGCAATAACGAGGTTGCATAAACCAAAGGACGTGCCGCTTCAACGTTTGGACTTTGAAAACCGACATCGTAAATATGAAAACCTAAGTGCATGAATTTACGGTCTAAATGCAAAAATGGGTAATTGCCATCAAGCGGCAACGTTGGCGCAAGTTTCACAACGCCAACGAGCATTAACGGCGCAACTTCGCCCGCTGCTCGCGCGACGGCAAGAATTAACCCAGTCATCATCGCAGGGCTTGCCATTGGCAAAACCGTTTTCCAAAGCGTTTCAATTTTAGTTGCCCCTAACGCTAAACTGCCTTCACGAATCGCTTTTGGCACACGCGCTAACCCTTCTTCAGTTGAAACAATCACCACAGGCAGCGTCAAAAGTGCGAGCGTAATTGAAGCCCACATCAAACCTGGTGTGCCGAAAACTGGGGCAGGTGCTGATTCGGGATAAAACAATTTATCAATGCTGCCGCCCAAAATGTAGACGAAAAAGCCTAAGCCAAATACCCCATAAACAATAGATGGCACGCCCGCTAAATTGTTCACCGCGATACGAATTAAACGGGTTGTAAAACCTTGTTTTGCATATTCACGCAAATACACGGCTGCAATCACACCAAATGGCGTAACAATAATCGACATCATGATAACCATCATAATTGTGCCGAAAATGGCTGGGAAAATACCGCCTTCGGTATTCGCTTCACGCGGGTCTTCACTTAAAAATTCACCTAATTTGGCGAAATAACGTCCAACTTTAGTGAAAAATCCCATTTTGTTTGGTTGCGAAACATCAACAATTTTCGAAAGTGGAATCACTAATTCTGCGCCGCTTTCGGTCGTTGCCACTAAGCTGTCACGACGCACTTTTTGATAAAGCTCTCCAAGTTGCGCTTGATATTTTTTATAGTCCACATCGTAAGCCGCTTTTTTATCGGCAAATTCTTTGGCGGTTTGGTCATTCCATTTGCCTTTGAGTTCTAAAGCGCGTTGCTCTAAACGCAATTTATCTAAACCGTAGTTAATCGCTCCGATTTCTTTTTTCTCTAAATGCGCGATATGTTCATGCAATTCAAGAGCAATTTTTAAACGTTCTTGCAAAACATCCCAAGCCTTTTCGCCTGTTGCAATCACGTTTTCGCCTTCTTTGACAGCGGTCAAATTGCCGTAAAAATTACCCCATTCACGTCGCTCAATCACAATCAAATCAGCAGGCTGCGATTGTGCTTTGATATTACGTTCTTGAATCCAACGAAAATCTGCACCCGTTAAATCACGGTTGCCTGTTTTCATTAAATACTGAACCAACACATCTTCGTTATCAGCCATTTTGAAACCTGTTGATTTCGCCATTAACGCAGGCGTAATCGTGGTGTCAACATGTTCACCGATGATGGTTTTAACTTGTCCATCGTCTTCTTGATAACTGAGTTGCACAATCGGCGCAGCCCAAAAATGTCCCGCGCCGCGTGCCATAATCAAGCCTAAAATCCCGATCACCATAATTAGACAAGTGCTAACTGCTGCGGCATTAAGCCAAATCCAAGGACTACCGCTTTTAAACCAAGTTTTAATCATTTTGTTCACCTTTTATAACGAGCTGTATTTTTCGCGTAGACGTTGACGCACAACTTCCGCGAGCGTGTTAAACACAAACGTGAACACAAAAAGCACCAATGCCGCTAAAAATAAAACGCGATAATGCGTGCTATCGACCTCGGATTCTGGCATTTCCACCGCTATGTTCGCAGCCAATGTCCGCAAACCTTGAAACACACTCAAATCCATCACTGGCGTGTTTCCTGTTGCCATCAGTACAATCATCGTTTCACCCACTGCGCGACCAAAACCAATCATAATGGCTGAGAAAATACCTGGACTGGCTGTGAGTAAAACTACTCGTGCCATGGTTTGCCAAGGCGTTGCACCTAATGCTAACGAACCTGTCGTTAAATGTTTTGGCACGCTGAAAATTGCATCTTCAGCAATCGAGAAAATCGTTGGCACAACCGCAAATCCCATTGCAATGCCGACAACCAGCGCATTTCGTTGGTCGTAACCAATACCTAATTCATTTTTGAACCAATCACGCAACGTGCCACCAAAAATTGCAGATTCCAATGGCACACTGATTGTGAAGGCAAACCAGCCTGTCACTAAAATCACAGGAATAAGCATTGCTGCGTCCCAACCTTCGGGAATTTCTTTACGAATATTCTCAGGTAAAAATTGCAAGCTGAATGCAAATGCCATCACGCCTAACGGCATAATCATCAGCATTGCAAAAAGCCCCGCTAAATGTTCTTCGATAAATGGCGCAAGCCACAACCCCGCTAAGAAACCTAAAATAACCGTCGGTAACGCGCCCATAATTTCAATGGCAGGTTTTGCATAAATTCGCATTTTTGGCGACATAAAATATGCAGTATAAATCGCGCCCATTAGTGACAATGGAATCGCAAACAACATTGCATAAAACGCCGCTTTCAACGTGCCAAAAACTAAAGGTGTTAAGCTGTATTTGGGTTCGAAATCGTTGCTTGCCGAAGACGATTGCCAAATGTAGGCAGGTTTTGCATAACTTTCGTACCACACTTTTTGCCACATCGATTTGAAAGACACCTCTGGATGTTCGTTTTCAACTTTCCAAAGGTTAATTTTACCGTCAGCATTTTCAAACAAGAGTGCATTTGCGCGAGGCGATAAAATCGTTGTCAATGGTGCAGTGGGGCTGATTTTTTCTTTAATCAATTCACGTTCAGCTGTTGAATGGTAAATGCCCATTTGCCCCGCAGAATCAACGGTCACAAAGCCTTTTCGGCGTTGCTCTGAGTCAATTTCAATCACAGGTTTATCCGAAACTTTAAAGGCGCGAATTTTTTCAAAAGCAGGTTTGCCGAGTTGGTCTTTTACCAAGCTCCACTGCGAAACCAAGCCGCTTGAATCTCCAATTAAAATCGACAAATCGCCATTTAAAAACGTCAAGCTGGTGATTTTTTGCCCTGCTTCGACCACATTTAAATGTTGTTTAATTTCAGGCGCAGATTTTTTGCTGATGTCGATAAAACTTAAACTACCGTCATCGCTGACTAAAAATAAATTACGGTCTTCTTTATCAACGAGCATATCGGTGATATTTGCCGCTGGCATGTCTAAAAACGAATCAGTACGAGTAAAAATCGCTTCATCTGAAAACATCGATTGTTCTTTTTCGATGCTGGTTAAACGAATTTTATCTGCCGTTTTCGCCACGATGGTTGCTGCGCCGTCACCGACTTTGAAGGCAATTTTTTCTAATGCCGCGCCTGTGTCATCAACCACTAAAGGTGTTTCACCGAGCGGATATTTGAGTGAAGCCGTAATTTCACGTTTATCATTTTTGAAAGCCACTTTAAATTGTTGCTTCACAATCACCGCTTGACCATTTGATAAACCATAAATTACCGCGCCTTCACTTAACGGACTGGCTAACGCCACGCTCGTAATTTTCGCGTCAGGCGGCAATAAAACCGTTTTTTGGGAAAGCGTTTTGCCTGTTTTCGCTTCAAAGAAAATAACTTGTCCGCTGTCGGTAAAACGCGCTGCGACTTCGTTTTGTTCTTCGATATTTAAAAACAGCGTCTTGCCTGCGGATTGCTCTGGTACAGGATATTGCGCGACCGATTCTGCACTTGCCGATAAAAAAATCGGAAACACGACATAAAGCAAATAAAAGAAAATCACCACAATCGCAAAAATGATACTCAAACCGCCAACCGTGACAGCACGACGCATAATTGCGTCTTTGAGCAATCGCCATTTTTCATGGTGCGAAGTCGCTGCGGTATTGAGCGAGGATTGCGACGTTGAATTGTTTAGTTCAGACATAAATTCTTGTTTCAAAAAAGGTTCAAGGTAAAAAGCGAAAACCGCAAGCGAATGACAAATTCGTTGCGGTTCGCGCTTTGAAAAGTTTGAGCCTCGTTTATTTCAACTTGGCTAATTCTTTTTCCACAACTTTTGCTGGTAATGGAATATAGCCGTCTTTGATGACAACTTGTTGACCAGTTTTAGAAAGAACCATTTTCACAAATTCATTTTCTAATGGTGCAAGTGGGGTGTTTGGTTTTTTATTCACATAAACGTACAAGTAACGAGTTAATGGATACGTTCCATTTACCGCGTTTGCAGGTGTTGCTTCAACAAATGTGGTTGAGCCTTTTTTCGCTAAAGGCACCATTCTTACGCCAGAAGTTGTATAACCCATACCTGAATAACCGATACCGTTTGTTGATGACGTTACTGATTGCACAACAGACGCTGAACCTGGTTGTTCATTTACGTTACTTTTGAAATCGCCTTTGCAAAGCGCGTGGTCTTTGAAATAACCGTAAGTGCCTGAAACGGAGTTGCGACCATATAATTGAATCGGTTTGCTTGCCCACGCACTCACGCCCGCATCGCCCCAGTTTTCAATTTCTTTTGCGCCGCCACATTTCAACGTGCTTGAGAAAATCGCGTCAACTTGTTCCATTGTCAAACCTTTAACAGGATTGTCTTTGTTGACCATAACCGCTAAAGCGTCAACAGCAACAGGAATTGCAGTTGGTTTGTAACCGTATTTGCTTTCAAAGGCTTCTAATTCATCATCTTTCATTTCACGACTCATAGGCCCTAAATTTGATGTGCCTTCGGTTAAAGCTGGTGGCGCAGTTGAAGAGCCAGCGGCTTGAATTTGGATATTGACGTTTGGATAAATTTTGTTGAATTCTTCTGCCCAAAGGGTCATTAAATTTGCCAAGGTGTCAGAACCCACACTTGATAAATTGCCTGCAACGCCGCTTGCTTTTTCATAAGCAGGAACGCCTGCGTCAACGGTTTGCACCGCACTTGCGCTGACGCTAATTAAACTTGCCGACAAACCTAATGTTGCAAGTAACAATTTGTTTTTTAAAATGTTTTTCATGATGTGAAATCTCGAAATGAAAGTGGTAGTTAAGTTTAGAATTATTATGGGAATGAAAAATGACAGGATTATTACAACATGATTTTTGCTGATTTACTAACCTGAATTCACTTGTCTTTATCGATTACAACGCTAGCAATTCGCGGGTTATAATGCCGCCCATTCTTAAACTTTTTCACTTTTTACTGAGTTTTTCATGAAAAAATTATTATTCCAATTCGACACCGATTTGCATCCCTCAACATTTGACACCGTTGTGGCTTACGACGGCGGTGCAGATCATGTCATTGGACATGGCTCTTTAACGCCAGAAAATA
>JAQTOT010000197.1 GCA_028713145.1 Methylococcales bacterium | reverse complement strand
CGATAAACGAGGCTTTGTTTTTTTTATGCGTTCAAGCCTGTTAGAACATAACAAATGATACTTTACCCGTCAGACCAATGACTTTATAAGTGTCCACTTGCCCTTTATTAAAGGTAGGAATCATAGAAAACGTATGTTTCGTTTCAATTCCTTGCGTTTTGATCGTTGATTTTTTCGTACTATCCAAATTTATTTTAGGAATTAAAATCGAAAATGATGTTGAACCCGAATCGACAGTCATCGTAGTTGTTACGCTCACGACCGTGCCTAAATCTGTTTCAGCCGTTCTAATTTCATCGCCTGAAAAGCTAAGATGCACTTTGTTTTTTGTATAGGAAAAATGCGGCTTTCCATCTATACCGCTCGTAGAATAATTGATTTGTAGGCTTCCGTTTTTCAAATCATATAAATTCGGCTGTTGTTGGCTTTCCGCAGATGTTGTTGTAATAGCCACTTCATCGGCAAATGCAGCAACAGGCATTATCAACATTCCCAATAATATAATTCTTTTACTTAACATTTTTTCACCTTTTGTTGATTAAATTAAAATTCACATTCCTGCGAGGAAGATTACACCAAATTAGATTTGGTTCAATATCAATCATCCCAATCAAAATAAATGATGACATTTTGGGACAGAGTTATAATCAAACGCCGCATGGCATTTACTTATCACATTTGTGTAGGGGAAGTTATGACAGATTTTAAAAAATATCGTTGCACTGCATGTGGACATATCTACGATGAAGCGCAAGGCGATTCTGATAGCGGTATTCCTGCTGGTACACGTTGGGAGGACATTCCTGCTGATTGGTCATGTCCAATTTGTGGCGCACCTAAAAGTGAATTTAAGTTAATTGATTAACTTTCATTTGATTCCTGCTGGGTCGATTAGGGGAAAAATAATCTACCCAGTTTTACACGGTTGAAGGCTTTGATTTCTGGGAATGTAACGTTCAAGTAAAACTAGCCAATAGATTTAGAGTGTAGATAATCAGCGAATAATTTATCTTCGTGTAGCGTGTGATTCAAAAACCAATGCACTAAAAAATCAATAATTTTCTCTGCTTTGTCTTTTGACGGATGCAATCTAAACATATTTCCCTCGTTAGAAAGTTGTTCAATCAACGCGAGGTGATGTTGTTTATGTTCTTCAAGGTTGGGATAGCCAACTCGAAACATCATATTTTCTTCGCTGATAAAATGAAAAATAGCGTAAGCATTCAGCTCTGCAATCAATGCAGATTGGTATTCTACCTGTTCGGATGAATACAATTCCTTTGATAATCGGTTAATAAGATTGGCGAAAAAATGATGCTGAAAATCAATATCTTCAATGTTCAAGTTGTAGTTTAATTTCCAGTGAATAGGGTCTTGTTCGATTTTCATTTATTTTTAAACTCTTAACCGTGTAATGGGCGCGTTTATTGTATCGCTATCTGTTGCCACTTGTTACGGTGTTTTATTTTGAAATGGGACAAAATTGGGACATTTTTTAACAGGCATAAAAAAAGGACTTGGTTATTAACCTAAGTCATTGATTTATTTGGTGGGTCGTGCGCGATTCGAACGCGCGACCATCGCATTAAAAGGGCGGAATACCAAAAAATCACTGATAAACCACAACAAATCACAACACGAAAAACCAATAAATTCGGCACTTTCATAAAATAACCATGTTGCTATGTGTTGCCATTCGTTATCCTTTTTTGTTACGAAATGGAGTAAAAATGGAGAATTGATTTATACTGCATGCCACATAAAAAAAGGCTTCTAACGCTACCAACGTCAAAAGCCTTCACAAATTTCACTTAACAATGCGGGTTAAGCAATGGCAGCATCATATCAAAATGCGCCTGCTTATCCAAAACTGGAGGGCAGAGAATGGCGCGAGTTCAAATCAAAATCGCTAAGGATGGTTCAAAACGTTACGCGGCAACGGTTAGATTAAAAGGCTATCCGATTCAAAGTGCGACATTCAAACGAAAAACCGACGCTGACAAATGGATTCAAGATACAGAAAGCGCAATCCGTGAAGGTCGTCATTTCAAAACAACCGAAGCTAAAAAACACACAGTTGCTGATTTAATCGAGCGTTATTGCACTGAATACCTGCCCAACAACAAAGACCGAACCTACAGCGAGCGTGAGCAAAAAGAGCGTATTCAAAAATTGAGTTGGTGGCGCGACAAAATTGGCTACTTGGTTTTGGCGGATGTTACCCCGCAACTAATCGGTGAACACTTAGACACGATGACGCAAAGCAACGCGACGGCTACCAAGTACCTTAAAAACCTGTCACACGCCTTTTCAATTGCCGTTAAAAAATACGGTTGGATTACTGATAATCCGATTTTAAAAGTCACCACCCCACAACAACCCACTGGACGGGTACGTTTTCTTGACGACCATGAACGTGCCAAACTGTTAGCAGCTTGCAAAGAATCACCAAACAAAATGCTTTATATTTGCGTTGTTTTGGCGTTGGCAACAGGAATGCGTCAAGGTGAACTAATGGGCTTGCAGTGGCGCGACGTTGATTTAAAAAACGGCGTGGCGATATTGCATCAAACCAAAAATGGTGAATGTCGTCGCGTGCCATTATCGGGTTTAGGCTTGGAACTATTGCGCGAATACGCCAAAGTTAGACGCATTGACACGCCGTTATTATTCCCCTCCCCTACCAAACCACAGCAGCCGATTGACCTTAAAAAGTCGTGGCTTAATGCACTCAATAAAGCTGAAATTGAAAACTTCCACTGGCATGACCTAAGACATTGCACCGCGTCATATTTGGCTATGGATGGCGCGAGTTTAGCCGAAATTGCCGAAGTGTTAGGACACAAAACATTGTCGATGGTGAAGCGTTACGCGCATTTGTCGGATGGTCATGTTTCAAACGTCGTGGCATCCATGAATCATAAGATTTTTGGGGGCGTGTGATGAGTAAAGTTACTAATAAAGGATTTTACGACGGTTATGTGGCTAGTGCTTATTGGTCAACTAACAAGTTACCAAAACCAACACATTACAGAGGATATGTCACTCTTAAAGACGATGATATTGACGAATTAAAACACTTCGGCTCGGTGTTAATTACTTGTTTTTCTGCCAATGAACTAGGTGATGTTTATCCGTGTTATCAGCAAGATTTCACACCAATAGGTTTTAACTTATCAAAAGATAAACCCATCGAAAAACATGATTATGGCAACACATTAAGCCTTGTTTTTGAAGAAGATAATGCGCCACCCGTTCAACATGACAATGCGCCAAAAGAAAAACCCAGCAAATATCAACAGCGTTATGATGACTTCAAAGCGTGGCTAGAATCTGATAAACCATCGATTCATAAAATGACACAAGATCAGATTATAGCGTCGCTACAAAAGCGTGAGAAAGATAAAAAATCGAGAGAAAAATTATGGTCACACGGTCATAAAGAATTTTGGGAAAAACAAGACTTGATTCATTTTAAGCACGGTCGTCCATCAACAACTAATAGGTAACTAATCATGTACGCAGAAAAACTAAATCAATTTGAAAACGTCAAAAACTTATACGGTATGGTAAATGGCAGATAAGCAGATTATTTTTACCGATTATTTGAAGTACCGAGCGCAATTACGCGGGTTTGATTTGGCAATCATTGAAAACGTTGTGCGTTATTCAAAAGAACGTTACGTTGATAATGAAACCTACCGTTTGATTGTTGTTGGTCAGCACAATGACAAATTAGTTATGATTGCTTACGAACAAACGGATAACGACATCACGCCCGTGACGATTCATGCCACAACCCGTCAACAAATTAAATTTCGACTAACCACAGGTAGATTAAGTTATGACTAAGCCAACAATGTGTTATTTCCCAGAACAAGACGTGATTCACCTCGCGCTAACCAGTGAAGACGAAGCAGAAAGTATGGAAATCAGCCCCAACATTACCGCCGAATTGAATGAAAAAGGCGAATTGATTGGTGTTGAAATTCTCAAGGCAAGTACATTTTTAAGAGATTTTATTTTAGAGAGTACACAGGCAAAACTAATGCAACTGCGCCACGTTAGCCATGTGTAACTAACCAATTCAACGTGCCGCAGCCCTGCTTTAGAAATAAGGCGGGGCGTTTTATGCCCCAAATAATCACACCTTAGTTTGTTTAGGCGTACCATACGGACGTTTTTAATTTATCAGGTAAGTAAAAATGGCAAACATCACAACAAGTTTTCAAAATCAAAGTGATATAAACGTAG
>JAQTOT010000034.1:5880-18168 GCA_028713145.1 Methylococcales bacterium | reverse complement strand
TCCCTCTAAAAAGACAAGAGGCGGAAGCTCAGGAAAACGTCCCGATTTAGTCAACTCACCAAATTCATTTGGTGTCATGTTGGTGAAATCAACGGGATTAGGCATTTTTGAATCAGCTACTGCCGCATTTGCCATGACATCAATATGAGTCGCTTTTTGATAATCTTCAGGCAGCGTTTTGTTGAAAACCATTAAACTTTTGAAAATCTCCGCACCACTTGAGCCATTTGCTTTCATTTTTTGATAAAGTTGAATCCGCTCATTCATGACAGCATCGGATTGAGCTGAAAAACTTTTTATATGTTGTTCATACGCTTCGGGTGTTTGATTGAGAGCATCTGCTAAATCGACAACTTCCAAATCACGACTAAATGCGTAACTTTGCGCCGTTTCGTCTGCAAATTCTGGATCTGTCTGAACATGATCAACTGTTTCTTTTGCCCTTGCTTTTGCTAAAAGTTCATCAGCTTGTTTTCTTGCCTCCAAAAAAGGTTTTTCGGATTTCATGCGTTCACGAAAATCACTTATAGGTTCAGAAAACGTTGAATAGTTTGGTGTACTTGAAATCATGGTTATCATAAAAATTCCTCATTTTTGTTTAAATTTAAACTGCCAATCGCTTGAAAAAATCAGCGCGTTCTTGTTGAAGAAATGCTAACGATTTTTGTAATGCTGAAAACTTAATCGTTTCTGCATGATTGTTACTACTTTGTTCTGTGATTAGTTTGTTGATGTAATTTTCATCCACTTCACCAGAAAGTGAACCTGTTTCGCGGTCAATTGCAATTTTTGCGGCTAATCCATTGACTTCTTTTAACTCTGTTACCGTTTTAGGCGTTGCGGCATCAACTAATTTTTTATCGTGTGCCGTCAGTACGTCATTGATAACAAAACTGTGCAATTCCTTCTCTTTGGTTGGCGAATAGGTCGAAGCAGTTGCCAAAAGATTGTTTGATATTTGCATGAGATAAGCTCCTTTGTATGAAAAAGTTAAGCCGCCAAAATGCGTTTATAAAATTCTCGAATGTCTGTCATCACTTGCGAATCATATAATTCGGGATGTTTGAGAAACTCTTTTTCAGCATAATCCCACTTTTCTTGTAACAAATCGTAATCGCTAAAATCGCCACTATAATACGTCACAGTTACGCTAGGATCATTTTCTAGTCGTCTTACTTTTTCAGCAGGCGTTGTGCCACCGTCATAACCCAAATTCATAGACATCCCATTTCTATACAGTTTCGCCACGATATTACCTTCTTTATCACGCACGACGGCTTCAACTTTTTGGGACTGAAAAAAGGCTTTTTGTTCAATTGGTGACATTTCCATGACTGATTTAACAGAAGACTGCGGTTCAGGTTTTGGATTTAAAATTGCTTCCGCTTCGGCTTTTGTCATGCCAGTTTGTTGTAAAAGCTCTGATACAGATATTGGTTCTGGAATTTTAGTTCCACCTGTTCTTGTGATGGTCGTACCAGATGAAATAAGCGGCTCAAATCCATCAACCCCCACAACAAATTTACTTTTTAAGTCAATGCTATCAACCCTCAGGTCTGTTTCAGGTTGAATGTTTGCGGAGTTATACACATTGGCTTTTTCTTCTAGTAATTTAATGGCGGCTCGAAAATCAACACTCCCGTTATCGCTCGTTTTTTGAGGTGGAAAGTACGTCACACTTGCGCCATTTGTCACACTGTTTAACATAAAAAATCTCCGTTGAATTTTAGTTGTCGAACTGACAAAACCGTTATCGGCAATAAAGCAAAATTCACGATGCGTCAAATCGTCGCATACAAAAAAGCCCGTTTTGAAACGGGCTTTTTTATGTCAATTTTTCAATCTGCGTCGTTCAAAAAATAACGTGATGAGTAAATATAAACTCATCAATTCCGTTGCTAAAAAGCCTGTTTGCCATTGCAAAAGCGGTTGCAATTGTCCATTTGCCAAATACAAACTCACTCCTAAAATTAAATAACCCAACACACTTTTGACATCGTAATCGACACGATAAAACTTTTGCCCTAAAAGATAAGACAAAGCCGCCATCACAAAATAACAAACGAGCGTGGCATACGCACTGCCTGTGTAACCGAATTTTGGGATCCAAACAAAATTTAATGCGACCGTTAAACCTGCGCCAAAAAGTGAAACCATTGCGCCCATCATTGTTCTATCGCTGAGTTTGTACCAAATCGATAAATTCACATACAACCCTAAAAATAAATTTGCGAGCAACAAAATCGGGACAACGTGCAAACCAGCACGAAATTCTTCGCCAATAAAGTATTTGAAAAAATCTAAATACAGCGTCACGAGTAAAAAGATAAACACGCAAAAAATGCTGAAATAATGCAGCACTCGCGCATAAACCTGTTTGGCATCGCTATTTTTGGAATACGAAAAAAAGAACGGTTCAGCGGCGTAGCGAAACGCTTGAATGAAAAGCGTCATTAAAATTGATAATTTGTAACACGCGCTGTAAATGCCTAGTTGCGCTAAATTCATAGCGTTATCAAATGGCAACAGATATTTGAGCAACGCCCTATCAAGCATTTCGTTAATAATGCCTGCGAAAGCAATCACCACCATTGGCAAACTGTAACGTGCCATTTTTTTAAAAAGTTGCCAGTCGAATCCAACGTGAAAACCAAAAAGTTGCGGTGATAAAAATAAAAATTTCGCGCCACTTGCGAGTAAATTTGCCAAGAAAATATAACCCACGCCTACGTCAGGCGAATAAACGTAAGCAATCCATGCAACATTTTGGGCTTGTAGTTTTGGACACCAGACAATAAAAAATAAACTTAGTGCGACCGTGAGTAGAATTTCAAAAATTTTAATACTCGCAAAACGCAACGCGCGATTTTCAGCGCGAAGTCGTGCAAAGGGCAATGCGGTAATTGCATCAAACGTCAGAATCAGTGCGAAATACAACACATATTCATGATGATTCGCATAATTTAACGCATCTGAAATGGTGGAATTTAACGTTGTAATCAACGCAAAAATACTCAAATTGAGTAACACCACAAAACTCAACGCCGTGGCATAAGCGTTCTGATTATCGGAGCGAAAACGAAAATAACCCGTTTCAAAACCAAGCAGTAAAAATACCGATAAAAAACCTGAATACGCATAAAATTCAGACACAACGCCGTACTGCGTGGCAGTGAAATAATAGGTATAAAGCGGAACAAGCAGATAATTTAAGAAACGTCCAAAAATACTACTTAAGCCATAAATGGCGGTTTGTGAGGCGAGTTTTTTAAGCATTAAAAGAAAATGAAAAGTGGCGGTTTAGCTGCATTCTAAACTGCCATTTTCAAAAATTAGAATTTTTGTATTTTAAAGCCGAGTAAGAAATTAAAAAACGCCCACTGCTCGCTGCAATTTCAAACTCGCTAACGCAAAATCATAGTTTGCATTGTTCAAATTATTGTGGGTTTTGGTGCGTAAATCTTCGGCTTGAATCACGTCAGTATGCGTGGCTAAACCTTGTTGATAACGGTCATTGGTGACTTTTAAATTTTCATCGGCTTGCACAATCGTTTGTTTGGCAACGTCTAAACGTTGTTGCGTTTCTTGTGTATCAAGCCACGCGCTACGAACTTGCAACAAGATTTGTCCCGATAATTCTTCACGTTGTTCTTGCAGAGCTAAGGCTTGTTTTTCTAAGGCTTCGCCTTTGTGACCTGTGCTGCCATCAAACAATTTCCAATCCACACCGACATTGGCTTGCCATAAACCTTCATAAGCTTGATAACGGTTTTGTTGATATTGATAACCGCCATTGAGCGCAACTTGCGGCATTAAATTCGCTTTCATGGCTTGCATTTGCTCGTGTAACGACTGAATTTGCTGATTTAAAACGGCAATTTCTGGTCGTTGCCCCAGCGCGTTTTGATTTAAATTTTCTAAACTCGTTTTGGGTAATTCGGGGAACTTTTTAGACAGCTCAACTTTTGCGTTTAATTGGCGCGTGAGCAGTTGGTTATAACGTGCTTTGGCGTTGTCATAAACATTCGCAGCTTGCAGTAAAAGCTGTTTCGCGTTGAGTAATTCCACGTCAGCGGCAAGCAAATCGTTTTTTGCGACGATGCCTTGCTCAAACAAATTTTTTACATCTTTGGCGTGACTTTCCAAACTTTGAATGTGACTTTTCGCTACTTCAACCGCATCTTCCAAACGCAAAACAGCAATGTAACTGTCAGCCACTTGCATTTTCAAATTCAACACCGTGACTTGTTCATTGGCTTGCGTGGCATCGAGTGTGGCTTGTGCTGCGTTGATGTTGTGCGTAATTTTTCCGCTGGTATAAATCGGCAAACTCGCCATTGCTTGCGCTCTTACGCTGCCATCTTGTTGCATCGCAAATTGTGCGGATTGTCCGCCAATCGTTGTTTTCGCTGACGGTGTTTCGTTGTATTGCGTGTAACTCGTGCCAACGTTTAATTCAGGTAAATTCTGACCTTGAGCGGCTTGCAATTGTTCTTGTGAAACGTCGGTATTTGCCTGTGCGGTTTTAATTTGATGATTTGCATTTAACGCCGCTGTCCAAGCATCGTCTAACGTTTCAGCTTGCGTAGTTGTGGCTAAACATAAACTTAACCATAAAAAATTAGCGTTCTTCATAACCAATTCCTTGCAGAAAAAAGGCAATCGCTGATTCAATCAATTGCGCTTTTTCACGTTCATTTGGTGGCGGTTGTACGCCTAGCAAGCAACGAAAATGTAACTTTCCTTCTAATAAACTAAAGAACGCATCGGCGGCAAAATTTGGGTCTGGGATGGAAAAATGTCCGCTGTCATTGAGTTGCTGTAAATAAGTTTCGAATTGTTCTTGCGTTGGTCTTACGCCCTTGTCATACACCATTTGCCCAAGTTCGGGAAACTCATGACTTTCAGCAACTAATAATCGATGAATTGCTAAACCACCTGTGGAATAAATTACGTCAACTAACGTAGAAGCGATTTTTCTCAAATTCGATTTAATGTCATCAGTCGTAGAAAGTGTTTGGGTCACGGTTTGCACGATTGACGTACAGATTCCTTGTATGACAGCTACAAGTAAATCATTTTTACTGTCGAAATGGTTGTAGAGCGTGGCTTTTGAAACAGGTGCCGCTTGCGCGATTTTATCCATGCTCACGCTGCGGTAATTATTGGTTAAAAAAAGCTGTGTTGCAGCATTCAGAATGGCTTGACGTTTCGGCTCGAAATTTTCAGTGGGAATAATCATTTTTCAATCAACACTTGCTAAATAAAACGGATGATTTAGAATAAACTAAACCGTTTAGTTTATCAAGGGCGTTTATTTATGCAGCGTTTTATTACTTTTTCACTTTTAATTTTTGTCCTCGTTTACGCGGGATGGTCTGGTTTTTCATGGTTTCAAGAACGTCAACATTATGAAAGCACGGATAATGCTTATTTAAAAACTAACAGCATTTTAATTACCCCCAAAGTGTCGGGTTACATTACCGAATTACGCATTGACGATAATCAAACTGTGAAAAAAGGCGACATTCTCGCCGTGATTGATATTCGTGATTATCAAGCGAAACTTGATTTAGCGCAGGCTCACCTGCTTGAGGCACAAGCGGATGTGCAACGTTTGCAAGCGGTGAAAAATACCCAACACGCCAACATTGCTAGCGCAAGTGCCGCCGTTTCAGCTGTCGAAGCGCAACGCCAACAAATCAATCAAGATTTGCAACGCTTTAATGCGTTAATCGAACGTGGTTCTGCACCACGACAAACACTTGATAACATTCAAGCGCAATCCAAACAAGCTGCCGCACAGTTACGCGGTTCACAAGCCAACGTTTCCGCGCAACAAAAACAACTCACCAGTTATGACCGTGAAATTGAGCAAGCGCAGGCACGTTTAAAACAAGCAGGGGCGCAAGTTGAACTCGCCAAAATCGATTTGGAAAATACGCAAATTCGTGCGCCGTTTGATGGCGTGATTGGGCATCGTGGTGTGCAACTCGGCGCATTTGTGCAAGCGGGAACGAATTTAGCCTATTTGCTTGAAACAAAGAAAATTTGGGTAGAAGCCAATTTCAAAGAAACCCAAATTGAAAATATGAAAGCCTCGCAGTCTGCAAGAATTCACGTTGATGCGTTTCCAGATATTGCATTCACAGGCAAAGTCGATAGTTTTTCGCCTGCGAGCGGCGCGGATTTCAGCATTTTACCTGCTGAAAATGCGACAGGAAATTTCACTAAAATCGTGCGTCGTGTGCCTGTAAAAATCGTATTTGATGAAAATGAAAATACCGCGTTGCTCAAATCAGGCTTGTCTACCACTGTGAAAGTGCAAGTGAAACCGCTATGACCGCCGTTAACGAACAGGGAGAACGCATTTTAACCACGGGCGAGTGGATTGGCTTTTTTAGCATGGCAATCGGCGTGTTTATGGCGGTTCTCGACATTCAAATTGTTGCCAGTTCGTTGCAAGAAATTCAAGCAGGATTATCGGCAACGCAAGATGAAATTGCGTGGGTGCAAACGTCATATTTAATCGCCGAAGTTATCATTATTCCTTTATCGGGTTGGCTCGGACGGGTTTTTTCGACGCGCTATTTATTCGTTTTATCGGTGGGCGGTTTTACGTTAGCCAGCTTGGCGTGTGCGTTTGCATGGAATTTGCCCGCCATGATTGTATTTCGTTGCATTCAAGGTTTTTTCGGTGGCGCGATGATTCCGATGACTTTCACGATTATTTTCATTTTGTTTCCGCCCCGTTTGCAACCGACGATGAGTATTGTTTTAGGTCTCATCGTTACGATGGCTCCAACAATTGGCCCTGTTTTAGGTGGCTATTTAACCGATACGTTTAGTTGGCAATTACTGTTTTTAATCAATGTCATTCCAGGTTTTATCGTTTGTTTTTTAGTTTTTACCTTTTTGGACATCGATAAACCCGATTGGGGGTTGCTTAAAAAAATTGATTTTATCGGCATTGCGTTGATTACGATTTGTTTGGGGAGCTTGCAATATGTCTTAGAAGAAGGCGCACGCGATCAATGGTTTGAAGATGATTTGATTTTGACACTCACGGTCATCGCGACAATTAGCGGGATTGCGATGTTTTGGTGGGAGCTGACCAATTCGCATCCGATTATTGATTTGTATGCGTTTAAAAATCGTAACTTTGCCATTGGGTGTGCGTTTAGTTTTATTTTAGGCATCGGGTTGTATACGATCATTTATTTAACACCGATTTATTTGAGCAGTATTAAAGGCTTGAACAGTTTGCAGATTGGTTATTACTTGATGGTGGTTGGGTTGTTTCAATTAGTTTCCGCGTTTATTGCAGGGCCGCTAGAAAAGACGCTGGATTTGCGTTTAATGCTTTGCTTGGGAATGTGCATGTTTGGGCTGGGTTCGTGGTTGAATGGCGAATTAACGGCTGAATCAGGGTATTGGGAATTTTTCTTACCGCAAGCCATTCGTGGCGGGGCGTTGATGTTGTGTTTCTTGCCCATTAACACGTTGACGTTAGGTTTATTGCCGATTGAAGAAATAAAAAATGCCAGTGGTTTATATAATTTAATGCGGAATTTAGGCGGCGCGATGGGCTTGGCCGTTGCCAATACATTGATGTTAACGTTAAACAAAACGCATTATGGCGCATTGCGTGAATCTATCAGTGCGACCGATGAAATCGGGCAGCATGTTACACAGATTGACATTGCGCGTTTAACAGCGTTAGCGTGGCGCGAAGCGGAAGTGATGACTTTTAACAATTTATTTCAAATTATCGCGTTTATTTTCTTATCTGCATTGTTGCTTGCACCGTTTTTGAAGAAAGTCGAGAAATCGGATGCGATACTTGGCGAATAAAAAGATTAAAAAAAACCGCCTCCCACTTGCACAGTGATGAGGCGGTTTCTTCTTACAACTTCAAGTAAAAGCGGGTTTTAAGGAATTGTCCGCTTTTACAGGATTACAACTTATGCAACCAAGAAGTCTGTTGCTGCCAGTGACGTTACAACACCGATTGCACCGATTTGAACAGAACCCGCTGTCCAGTTACCGTCAGCATCGTACCAAATAGCTCCAGTATCCGAAGCAACTGCATAATGGACTGGGACAGCAGCTCCTGAAGAATTTCCTAAAGAAACACCGCCAGCTCCTAAATTTGCAATCGAATCAAATGCAATAGCATGTGCTGTTGCATTTGCCGCTGCTGCCCCAGTCAGAATTCCTGTCGCAGCAGTTGTTCCACCCAATTTCAAGAAGTCTTCTGCATGAACAAAGCCCGTCACTGTACCCAACACTGCTGTTGTCGCATTGTTGGTGATTGTATCTACAGCCCCAGCTTTGGCAACAATAGTTTGAGCCACTGAACCAAATGTAATCGCGTTAGTTGTAGTGCCACCTAATGTATAAGTTTCGATAGCTGCATCACCCGTAAAGTTGGTTGTTGCAGTGGTTAATGTAATTGCATCAGTAGCACCAGCAGCAGTGAATGTAGCAAAACCAGCATACTGCGCGGCAGTCATAGTAACGGTACCTGCAAAACTCAATGTTTCAGCTGTAGTTACCGCACCAGCATTCACGCCAGAAATGTTTGCACCAGTTGTAGCAACAATCACGTCAGTACCAGCACCTAGCGCATACGTTCCCGTTACTGTATTTCCACCAACTGTTACAGTTTGATTTCCTGCGTCACCAGTGATACTGACGCTTGTTTTGGCCGCATTTACAGTCACATCAGAAGTCCCCGCAACGACATACGTTTCAATATCGGCTGCTGCTGTAA
This sequence comes from Methylococcales bacterium, assembly GCA_028713145.1. Lineage (GTDB taxonomy): Bacteria > Pseudomonadota > Gammaproteobacteria > Methylococcales > Methylomonadaceae > UBA10906. The sequence goes on along the minus strand of JAQTOT010000034.1, from coordinate 9,392 downwards.
CGTTGCCTGCGGCAGCATCACTCAACGTCACTTGATCGCTTACGCCTGATGCTGTGATAGTTGTGAATGCTGCGTGTTGAGCAGCAGTCATCGTTACAGAACCTGTTATATTTGCAATACCAGCTCCTGTTGCTGCCCCCGCATTCACACCAGAAATGCTTGCACCTGTTGTCATTACAACGGTATCGGCAGCTTCAAAGGTTGTAAATGTACCTGTTGCCGTAAATCCACCAACACTTACTGTGTCAGCCGAACCAGTTGCAATCGTAACGTTTTGTCCTGCTGCACCTAAAACAACGTTATTGCCGCCTGTCGCTAAACTGAAGGTTTTAACAGCTGAGTTCAATGTTGCCCCACCAGTTGCAACATTAGACAAAGTGATAACTTCATTTGCTTGAGTAGCCGAGGTAATTAACGCCGCTTGCGCGGCAGTCAATGTAGCGGTTGCAGCTGCATCTAAGTTATAACCAACCGTACCGCCAGAACTTGCATTGAAAACACCTGCTGAAATGTTCGCACCATTAGGAACAACAACAACGTTAGTGCCACCACCCAAATCAGAAGTCGATGTCACACCAGTAATTGCCGTAACGGTATCAGCACCATTAGAGCCTGTGATGATTTGACCGACTGCACCTTGTGTCACGCTGTTTGTTGCGTTAGCTAAAACATAGGTTTCAATGTTTGCATTTAACGCTAACGCTGTAGCAGCTGTGGTCAATGTGATTTGCTGTGTTGCGTTATTAGTGAAAGTCGTGAAAGCTGCATCTTGTGCTGCTGTCATTGACACTGAGGCTGAGGCGGCAATATCAACAATTCCCGCGCCAGTCGCCGCACCGCCATTGACACCTGCGATACTTGAACCTGTTGCCATCACAACGGTGTCATCGGCGGTTAAACCAGTAAAAGTACCTGTTGCAGTCAACGCAGCAACGTTGATGCTATTAACGAAAGCCCCAACCGTGACATTTTGAGCCGCAGCTCCTAAAGTGAACGTTGATGCTGCACCCAAAACATAATTCTCAACAGCTGGTAAACCCGTACCAGTAAATGCGTCAGTAATGGTAATGTTCTCGCCATTTGAACCCGTACCAGCAGCGGTAATTGTTCCACTAAATGCTGCATGTTGTGTTGCATTCAATGTTAAATCATTGGTACCTGAAACGCCTGTTGCATCGAAGGTTAAGTTAGCAAAACTTGTAACTGTTGCGGCTGAGATGTTTGCACCATCACGAACAACTAAAGTATTTGCCGCTGTGCCTCCACCATTTAACGTACTAGCAGCCAAAAGTGTAAGCCCGCCAACATTCACCGTGTCAGCAGAAGTTCCTAATGTCACGCTCGTTGAGGTATTTGTTCCCAAAGAAACGTTAATTTGCGGATTTCCACTTGTTGCAGTTAATGAAGTGCCAGAGAAATTGGTTAGCGAAACCACGTTTGTTGTTGCAGAGCCTGTCACTGTCAATGCGCGTGTATTTCCGAAATTCGTCGCATCAAAAGAAACTGTTGCCCCCCCAACGCCAGTGATTGTGCTGATGTTGTCAAAATCTGTATTGATTGCAATAACTTCACTCGCTGTTGCACCTGTTGCGTCAACACTTAAAGTTGTCACAGAGTTTGCAAATTTAGAACCTAGTGTCGCAAATTGTGTATCAGTGATTGTTGTCGGCACGCCAGTCACACCACCTGTTGCGATTTTGCCTGCTGCGTTTGCAACAACGGTGATTTGCGATGCTGTCATAGTTGATAAATCAACAGTCGCCGTCGTGCCTACATATTTAGCAAATAATTCATCAAGGCTAGTGTTTGTTGTCGTATCTGCACCTGTTTGAGGAGCACCTGCGCTGGTCACGTCATTTGCAACAACTACTGTTAATGCTCCTGTAATTCCATTTGCTGCAACCTTAGCAATGTTAGTCACTACCGAAGTAATCTCAGCAGTGGTTGCTCCTGTTGCGAAAACAGTTGCTTGACCTGTGCCTGATGATGGTGAAGCAGCCAACAATTTAGCCGTTTCCGTATCTGTCAACGTTGAAGTATTCACAACTGCATTCGTTACCTGATCAACTACACCAGCTGCTAGAGCAACACCTGATAGGGTGATTTGTGCGCTGATGGTTTGTTGTTCAGCTAATGTTGCACCTGCAGCGTTAACTGTTAATGTTGTAATTGTCGAATTCAATTTTGGATACAACGTTGCAAATTGTGTATCGGTGACAGTTAATGCCGTGCCAGTAATGCCGTTAGTTGCGATATTAGCGTTGTGTGTTACCATCGAATCAATTTCAGCTTCAGTTGCCACACTTCCCACTGCCACGGTTGCAGTGCCTGCTGCCGCTTTACTTAGCAAGTTATTTGTAATGACATTGTTAGCATCTGTATTTGAAACACCCGTTACTGGAACCGTGTCGTTATCAACAGTTAAATCTAACGCCAATCCTGTAATTGAATAAACTTTGCCAATGTTGTCACTCATTTTTTCTAAATTAGCAGGCGTTGTATCAGCGGCAACAGTCACAGCTGTCGTTGATGCTAACTTAGCTTGATGAGTGTTAAATTCTGTCGCTGTCAACACAGTCGAATTCGCCACCACCGCATTTGTGCCAGTAGTTTTTGCGAGCAATGCAACCACTTCGGCATCAGGTTGTGATGATGTGGTGGTTAGATTTTTAATGACATTCGCATGAGTGTTGCTGCTTAAATCAGTTAATTGAGCAACTGTTGCACCCGCTGAAACATCAACAGTAACAGTGTTAGTCGTACCAGAAACTGTGGCTAACTTAGTGGATAAAGTCGTGAACTGAGTAGGCGTAACTTCCAACGCATTACTTGTGGTTGAAATGCCACCCGATGCAATTCTCGAAATGTTACTTGCAATCGAAGCGACTTCATTCGTGCTTGCACCATCTGCAATGACTTTTGCATCAAGTGCAAATGATTTTGCAAGCAAGTTTTCAGTTTGTACGTCGGTTTGAGTTGCCGCACGAACGGTAACACCCGTAATCAAACCAACACGCCCGATGTTTGCACTCACTACTGCTAATTCAGCATCAGATGTTGCAACTAAAGCAGCTGTGGTAGCAATAGCACTATCACTACTTGCAGCATTAACCGTGACATCAGTTACAGAAGTCGCAAATTTAGTTCCCAACGCCGCGAATTGATTTTGTGTGAGTGTTAAGCCTGTTCCTGTCAAACCACCTGTAGCAAATTTTGAAGCGTTAGTTGCCAAGGTTGAAGCGTAATCAACAATCGCGCCAGAGTTGTTAATCGCATTCGCGCCAGTAATATCGGTTTTAACCGTACCTGTTGATGCTTTGCTTAACAGATAAACAACCTCGTTTTGAGTTTGTGTGCCTAAATTGAGTGTCAAATTTGTGATTGAGCCAACTTTTGTTTGATTTGCATAAATGTAAGTCAATTCAGAAGCGGTTGCCCCAGTTGCATCAATTAACACGCCTGTTGGCAATGAAGATTGCAAGCTCACAAACTGCGACGCACTAACCGAAGAC
>JAQTOT010000034.1:0-5870 GCA_028713145.1 Methylococcales bacterium | reverse complement strand
GCCGATGTTACCGATGTTGTTGTAAATCGACGTGATTTCAGCTGTGGTTGCGCCTTGAGCATTCACGGTTGCGGCAACGGCTTTACTGAGTAAGTTTTCCGTAATCGTGTCATTCGCAGCGGTTGTACCTGAAACATCAACGTTATTGGCGAGTGTTAAACTCAAATTTGTGATGCTGTGAACTTTGCTGAGGTTATCGCTGAGTAATTTCAAATTCGCATTGGATGCGCTAGTTGCATCTACATCAGCGGTCACGTTAGTGCCGATTTTTGATAGCAATGTGGCAAATTGCACTTCGTCAACAGCAAGATTTGTCGGCACAGTTGCTGAAATACCTGAAGTGGCGATTTTTGCAACGTTGGTAACGAGTGCTGCAATATCCGCAGCAGTTAGATCAATGGCATCTACAGTTGCAGAACCATTTGCAACCAATGGCAACAATTGCCCAATTTCTGTGTCGGTTAAACCATTAGTTGTTACAGTCAAATGAGTAAGTTCAGCTACTTGTGCATTTTGTGCCGCGATTACTGCAAGTTCTGCCGCCGTTGCATTGGTTGCATTCACAATGACTTTCACACCACTATCCAAGTGTGTATAAATCGCATTGAACTGTGCTGCAGTCAACGTAATGCCTGTTCCAGTAATACCATGAGCGGCAGTCAAAGCAATTTTGCTGATGTTATCAACAATCGCTATCACTTCTGCGGTTGTTGCATCGGTAGCATTTACCACAACGTCATTGACTACAGAGCTGATTTTTGTTGCGAGTGTAGCAAACTGTGTATCAGTTAAAGACAATGTGCTTGTCGCTGCTGTTGTGCCATCAAGTCCACCATCTTTAATTTTTGCCGCATTTGCAACTAGACTTGTGACTTGAGTAGCAGTTGCGCCAGTTGTTTTAACTGTTGCCACACCATCAGCCAAAGCCGTTGCCACACCGCTTGTTGCAAACTCAGAGGGGGTTAACGCAAGTGTTCCTGTAATACCACTAGTAGCAACTTTGGCGGCATTATTGACTAACGCCGTAATTTGACCAGCATTTGCCCCCGTTGCCACAACGGTTGCAAAACCATTTGATAAAACGCCAGCGTCCGCTAAAGTCTTAAATTGTGTAGGAGTCAAGGCAATCGAACTACCTGTTGTCAAACCCGTTGCGGCGATTTTTGACGCATTATCAACTAAAGCGGTAATTTCAGATTGCGTTGCGCCAGTTGCGACAACAGATGCCGAGCCGCTAAGTAACAAGCCCGCAACGCCTGTTTTTGCAAAATTAGTTGGAGATAACGCAATTGCCGCAGCATCACTTGCCGTCAAACTGTCAATTTTGGCAATTTGCGCGGTTGTCCAAGTCCCAATAGCTGTTGCAATAGTTGCTGCGGTGTCTTTAACGTGAACAATATCCGTATCGGCAAAAGTACCCGCATTGAAACCTGCAACGTCGTAAGAGGTTAATTTAGTGAGATTGCCGCCTATCACGCCTAAACTTTCCGTTGTGCTAACGCCTTCTAACTTGATCAATACGTCATCACTTCCAGTTCCATCCGTACCATCAGAAACGAAAAGGTAAGTATTTCCACCGTCTATAAAGAAAGCTGATTCGCCTGAAGCATCTGGTGTACTAGCGTCGATTGCAGCTCGCACAGCGATGAGTTTTTCTGCAAGCGTGTCGTCGGTAACATCAAAACTCGCTTTACCTGTTGGTGCAATTTGTGCCATGGCAGGACTTGCAGCAGTCGTTGTTTGATTCACTGTAATGTCTGCGGCAAAATCAATCACGTCGGTAGCACTGACATAATCGGTAATCGTATCGAAAACAGTTGCAGATGGTGTGCCGCTTGCGCCTACTGCAAATACGAAAGTATCTGCTTCTGTGCCGCCTGTGATCGTATCAGCACCTGCACCGCCAGTAATAGTATCTGCACCGCTACCTGCATCAATAGAATCATAGCCCGCCCCTGTGGTAATCACGTTCGCGTTATTACCCGCTGCGGTGACGGTCAATCCTGCTGTGCTGGCAGTACCTGTAAAACCTGAGGCATCCAATTTACCCGCTGCAATAGAAACAGCTACGTTGTTTGCCGCATAAGTGCCGCCTAATTCAAGCGTGGTGCTAGCGTCGGCTAATCCTGTTGCAGTAACCGTCGTGAAAGCATTATTGCCTGTATTCAACACAAGTGACTGATTGCCTGTGCCTTGCAAAGTAACTTTTTCAATGTTTGACACGTTGGTGAAATCACTTGCGGTATAAAACGCAGTAGTCGGTAAAATCAATTCATCTGTTCCTGTGCCACCATCTACAGTATGAGCATGACCTGCAACGGCAGAAGTTAAAGTAATGGTGTCATTACCTGCACCTGCGGTGATTTTGTCGCCTGTTGTGCCGCCTGTTGAAATCACGTCTGCACCGCTAGTGCCTGTGATAGTTTCAGCAACCGTTTCGCCTGCAATTGAGCCACCGCTGCTATAAATGCCTTTTGTACCAACAGTATTTGTTTCTGCACTTTCAATGGTGGCGTAATTTTTCGCTGTAATCCATGCTTTTGCATCACTTGAGAATTTTGCAACTTGAGCAGGTGTGAACGATTCGAGTTGTCCAGCACTTGCAGTTGAAAATTTTGCTAATTGCAATGCAGTCAATGACGAAACCGCATCTGTAGTAATGCCTTGAATGCCTGCTGTTGTTAAGCCTGCAATCACAGTTGGTTTCATGCCACCAAGTTGTGAGCCTGATAATGCAGCAACTTGTGAGCTTTGCAAACTTGCAATGTGTGCTGAGGTTAAATTAGCAATTTGCTCATCTGAAAAAGAAGTAAAGACTGATGGTGCTAAATTTTCCATCAATGCACCTGATAAACCTTTAAAAATAATAGGTTTAATCGCCAAAACAGAATCAACATTTAACGCCGCAACTTGATCAGACGCGAGAGATTTTAATTGTACCCGCGATAAATTTACGGCTTGATCAGCAGTAATGCTAGCAACTTGGCTTGTTGTCAACCCTTTGATATTTTTAGCATTAAAGCCTTTTACTGTAATAGGATCTAACGCTGCAACTACGTCAGTTGATAAAACGCCAACTTGAGTAGAACTCATTGCACCAATTGCTTTTGATGTAAGCAATGGCGCAAATTCAGAATTAAGTGATTCCAATTGTGCGGTAGTTAATGAGGCAACTTGTTTAGATGCTAAAGCTCCAAACTGCTCAGAAGTTAATGCAGAAAGCGAAAGTGAAATGATATTTTTGGTTGTAAAACCACGCACAGCGGCTGTTGATAAAGCAGCCACGTCATCGAGTTCCATTTCACGTACGAGTATTGGTGTAAGTGCTGAAACTTGTTTAGAACTTAGTGCTGCGGCTTGTTCAATCGTTAATGCCGTAATGGTGTCAGTAGTTAAACCGATAATGTTTTTTGCCGTAAAACCTGGAATTGCAGTAATAGGCAATGCTTCAACTGTTGTTGCAGTCAATGCGCCTACGGCTTTAGCTGAAAACTTAGAAACTTGATCAGCTGTTAATGCAGCTGCTTGGATTTCAGTTAATAAATCTGCTTGAGCGGTAGTTAAATCCGCAAACTGTAATGCAGGGATATTTTTAAGTTGCTCTGGCGTTAAAGATGAAAATTGGTCAGCAGATAACCCTCTGATACTAAAGACGCTTACCAATTTAGGATCCAATAATCCCGAAATTACCTTAGGATCAATAGCTGCAATGGTTTCAGGTTCAAGTAACTTGGTGGGCAGTGATGCTAATTGTTTTGCGGTTAATAATTTTACTTGCTCTGCTGTCAAATCAATTTGTTGTTGTGTCGAAAAGGCAGCGAAATCTTTGTCTGTAAATTTCGCAATTTGTTCAGGTGTTAAAAGCGTAATATCTAATGTATCTGCGAATTTTAATGCCGCTACTGCTGTCGTTGCTGTTGCCATGATAAAAACCTCTCAGTAAATAAAAATGTGGTCTGTTTGTGCGAAAAACACGCCGTAAATGCGTTAGGTTCGTGACGATTTGGTGATCGTGACCAATGATACAAATAAACCGCCAAACCTGTCATCGGCATTTGTCATAAAAACTTGAATAATTTTTTCAACGGCTTCAGATTATACGGAAAATAAAGAGACTAAAGTGTGATGTGGTTCTCAAAAGAAAGCACCATTTTCTGCTCACAATGTTACGCAGGTTTTATAGTCATGCAGCACACATAAAAAAAGCCCTGCTAACCAAAAGGCTTGCAAGGCTTGAAATAACTGGTAGACCCTGTAGGACTTGAACCTACGACCAATCGATTATGAGTCGACTGCTCTAACCAACTGAGCTAAGAGTCCAAAATTTTTTAATCGGTGTCTAAGAAGCAACGTAATTGCTCTGAACGTGAAGGATGACGCAATTTACGCAACGCTTTTGCTTCAATTTGACGAATCCGTTCGCGTGTCACATCGAATTGTTTGCCGACTTCTTCAAGTGTGTGATCCGTATTCATGTTGATACCAAAACGCATACGCAACACTTTCGCCTCTCTTGCTGTTAAACCTGCAAGCACGTTTTGTGTCGATTCGCGAAGACCTGCAATGGTTGCAGATTCAACAGGTGAAAGCACTTTTGAATCTTCAATAAAATCACCCAAATGGGAATCTTCATCATCACCCACAGGCGTTTCCATTGAAATCGGTTCTTTAGCAATTTTTAACACTTTACGAACTTTATCTTCTGGCATTTCCATACGCTCTGCGAGTTCTTCAGGCGTAGCTTCACGCCCTAATTCTTGCAAAATTTGCCGTGAAATTCGATTCAATTTGTTAATCGTTTCAATCATGTGGACAGGAATACGAATTGTCCGCGCTTGATCAGCAATCGAACGGGTAATTGCTTGACGAATCCACCATGTTGCATAGGTTGAAAATTTATAACCACGACGATATTCAAATTTGTCAACCGCTTTCATCAATCCGATGTTGCCTTCTTGAATTAAATCTAAGAATTGCAGACCGCGATTGGTGTATTTTTTCGCAATCGAAATAACCAAACGTAAATTCGCTTCAATCATTTCTTTTTTCGCGCGACGGGCTTTTGCTTCACCGATAGTCATGCGACGGTTAATGTCTTTTAAACCGCTGATTGTTGTGCCGTATTCACTCTCAACTTCAGCTAAGGTTTTTAATGCTTTGCGTAATTCTTTGTCACGTTCTTTAAATGCCGCGCCGTAAGTGCTGTCTTTCAAACATTGTTCAAGCCATGTGCCGCTCGTTTCATTTTCATTAAACAGAGCTAAAAATTCTTTACGCGGCATTTTTGCGTAATTAACCGCAATGTCGGTAATCAATTTTTCTTGCGCTCGAATCGTTGCAATACCGTGTGGAATAATAGCGGTTAACTTTTTCAAATACGGTGCTGACCATTTGAACTCCATGAATAGCTCGGTCAACTTCGCAAATTCTTGTTCGGTTTTATCACTTGCGTAGCCGTGTTTTTTCATGACATCGGCAGCGTGTGCTAATTGTTTTTTCAAAACCTCGACTTTTTCTTTTACTTCGTCGTAGTTTAGGCTTTTATCATCATCACCACTGTCGTCAACGGCGACGCTATCATCATCACCATCGTCTTCAGTTCCTGCTACGTCATCATCGGCAGGCAATGCAGCGGCTAAGTCTTCAGCTTCTTCTGTTAAATCAACAAAACCTGAAACTAAATCTGCGAGTTTGATAGAGGTTTCGTCTGGATTCGTATTTTCGGCAGGCGTTGCGTCAGTGGGTATGGCTTCAAACGAGTCAATAAAATCTGCCACCACCATGTAAGAGCGTGAAATGGCTTGTACAATTTGACGTTGCCCTTCTTCGATACGTTTCGCAATTTTTAATTCGTCGGCACGGGTGAGAAG
>JAQTOT010000033.1 GCA_028713145.1 Methylococcales bacterium | reverse complement strand
CCGATAATAACTCTTTTACTTGCTGATATTCTGCAAATTCAATCACCGCAAATTTTGCTTGCCCATATTCTTGAATAATTTGAGCTGTTTCAAACATTTTTATTTTCTCCTATAAACTTTGTCACGCCTTAAAACATCAATGACATCAATAATTTTTAAACTATCTTCTTTTTCAAATAGCACCCTGTAATTACCAATTCTCAGTCGATAGCTGACATCAAAATCGACCGTTACTTTTTACATTCGGATTTTGCGCTAATTCCTCGATGTTTTTTACAATCAATTGCTGGTCTTTTTTGGGGTAACGCGCCAAATTTTTTAATGACGTATCAGAAAAAGTCACTTCATAACTCAACACGAAACCTCCAAAACAATCAAAATATCTAAAGCCAAAAAATCACAATGTTAAGATGCCTTATCCATAAGCCAATCAGCTAAACCGCTCCGTACCGAAAGTTTGGCTAACTCTTTTTCATCCCAAAATACGCAATTATCATCAATTTTTTGATTTCCGAAATGTTCCTTTAAATCAGAATCTGGCGTATGAGTAACAAAGTAGAATCGCTGATAACTTTTCATCGCTGAAAATCTATTTTTGTAATCCTGATATACAGACAATGAGGCTTGAGATTTAATTTGGATAGCAATACGTTCTCCAGTAATGGGCGACATTAAATTTAGGTCAATGTCTTTTTCAACTTCACCCGCAACACCTGTTCTTTGCCATCCACCTTGCCTAAAAATTAAGTCAGTTAGAATTTCTAAATCTTTTGGATGAAGTTTTTTGATAATTAACTTTAATACTTCACTCAAATCCTCAATTGCTTTTTTAGCTTTTTCAACATTTGGATCAAGAATTCCGTTGATTTTATTGAACAGATATTTATGCTCTTTAATCGAACAAATTGTGCCTCTGAAGCCTTGCACAGCAAGTAATTTTCCACTCAAATGATTTTTGATAAGTGGCTTATTCTTAATGTCGGTATTTCTCCATTTATCAACGACATAACGGATTTTTGAACCATCATCTAATTGAACAACTTCTGGTTTTGCAAAGCACCACCACAAGCTATCTGAATGAAATGTTACCCACAATGTTGTTTCAGGTTCAGTATAAAATTGCTTGATTTGGTTAATATGTCGAGTTATCGAGCCTTCATCTGTTCCTTTAAAATCAGGACGAAGTTTATCCCATTCAGCATTTAGACAATTTTCATGCGTAACATCGTGATAACCCAATCGTAATGTTCCATTTTTTATGCTCTCAGATTCCCATTCACCTTTGCCTCCAAGTTTGATAAAGAAAGCATTATTTGATTTGATATTTGGCATTTTGCACCTGTTAATTTTTAGAACTAAAGCTCAATTTCCATCCCATCAAACGCCACTTCAATTCCCACTGCATCAAGCGTTTTACGTTCTGCTGAATCGTTATCTAAAATCGGATTGGTGTTGTTGATGTGAATGAGGATTTTACGAGCTTTTTCAACGCCATTTAACACTTCAATCATCCCGCCTGCGCCAGATTGCGGTAAATGTCCGATTTCACGCGCGTGTTTATGGCTAATGCCTTGCATGACCATTTCGTCATCTGTCCAAAATGTGCCATCAACTAGCAAACAATCCACTGTTTGCATTGCGTCCATAACGTGCGGTTCAATTTCGCCCAAACCTGGTGAATAAAACACTTTTTTGCCTGTCGAAATTTGTTCAATAATTACACCGATATTGTCGCCATCATGCGGGTCATGACGGTGTGGAGAATAGGGCGGTGCTTTGCTTTTCAAGGCTTGGGTATAAAAACGCAAATCAGCAATTTGCGGAATTTCAAAGCTACTGCCATCAACGGGAATGTCGTGATGATTCACGGTGCAATAATCTTTGAGCATCGTGAAAAGTGGGAAACCTGTCGTTAAATCTTGTTTCACCATTTGCGAGCAGTAAATATCGAGTGGTTTGCCTTCACGCAACATTAACAAACCTGTGGTGTGGTCAATTTGGCTATCAATGAGCATGACCGCTTTGATACCCGTATCACGAATGCCATTTTGTGGCTGAATCGCAGGGAAGGCTTCTAATTGAGCGCGAATATCGGGCGAGGCATTAAACAATAACCAATTTTTATCATCGGTACTGACTGCAATCGACGATTGTGTGCGAGCTGTGCCGTTCATTTCGCCGCGACGAATACGATGACAATTGTGGCAATTACAATTCCATTGTGGAAAACCACCGCCAGCACCTGCGCCTAAAACACGAATTTTCATAACTAAACTCTCTTAAAAAATTAAACTCGAAAAAAAAGGGGCAATTCGCCCCTTTTTTTGGTCTTCAAACCGATAGGAATTAACGGTTGTAGATGTACATTGTGACTTCAAAACCAAAACGTAAATCTGTATAGCTTGGTGTTTCCCATTTCATGATCGTGACCCTTTCAAAAAGTTTTTATAATTGATGTTTAGCTTGCAAAATCTAAGCTGCCGCGAAGTATAAAAGGATTCTTTTTTTTACGCAACACTCGCAAATTCAGTCTTTACACCGCAATTAAAATACGGCGGCATTTCGTGAATGTATGCCATATACATTGCATCTGCCATTGACCATAAAACATCCAATTTGAATTTTAAAATTTCTACCATTCGATTTTGTTGTTCACGGGTTTTATACCAATCCAGCGTGATTTCCAAACCATGTTCTACGTCACGACGCGCTTCTGTTAAACGTTTTCTAAAATACGCATAACCTTCGGCTTCAACCCACGGATAATGAGTAGGCCAATTGTCTAGGCGTTGTTGGTGAATTTTTGGCGCAAATAATTCGGTTAACGATGAACTCGCGGCTTCGTGCCATTCTGCACGACGAGCAAAATTCACATACGCATCAACCGCAAAACGCACCGCAGGTAAAACGTGTTTTAACGAGGTAATTTCTTCGCGTGTTAAACCCACTGCCATACCAAGCTGAATCCACGCTTCAATTCCGCCAACATCACCAGGATGCCCGTCGTGATCTAAAATACGTTGCGTCCATTTTGCACGAGTTTCACGGTCGGGGCAATTTGCCAAAATGTTCGCGTCCTTAATCGGAATGCAAACTTGGTAATAAAAGCGATTCGCCACCCAACCTTGCAATTGTGCTTTGGTCAATTTTCCTTCATTCATCAACGTGTGATACGGATGATGAATGTGGTAAAGATTCTCCATGCCGCGCAATTGCGCTTCAAATTCTTCGCGTGTCCAAGGGGTATTTTCTGTTGTCATCTTTGCCTCTTTTGTTGGTTAAAAATGTGAAAATTAAACTGAAATTGCGCGGGCAACGGCTTCGGCAACTTTAATTCCGTCGATTGCCGCAGATAAAATCCCGCCAGCATAACCCGCACCTTCGCCTGCGGGATAAAGTCCAACTGTATTTAAACTTTGAAAATTCTCACCACGTTTAATACGAATTGGCGAAGAGGTGCGTGTTTCAACACCAGTTAACAGCGCGTCGTGCATCGCAAACCCTTTTATTTTTTTATCAAAGGCGGGCAAGGCTTCTTGAATGGCTGTCACGGCATAATCGGGCAGGGCAGAGCGCAAATCGGTCAATGTGACTGATGGCGTGTAAGACGGAACAACGGAACCAAATTTTGTTGACGGTTTTCCAGCTAAAAAATCACCCACTAATTGCGCGGGAGCTGAATAATTTTCGCCGCCGAGCAAAAACGCTTGCCGTTCCCAATGCCGTTGCAAATCAACGCCAGCTAAAACGTGTTGTGGATAATCAATTTCAGGCGTAATGCCGACCACGATTGCACTATTCGCATTGCGTTCGTTGCGCGAATACTGACTCATGCCGTTGGTTACAACATGACATGCTTCAGACGTTGCCGCCACCACGGTTCCACCTGGACACATACAAAAACTGTAAACTGAGCGTCCATTTTTGCAGTGATGTACTAATTTGTAATCTGCCGCGCCAAGTCTTGAATTTCCTGCATTGTCACCAAAACGACATTGATCAATGAGCGACTGCGGATGCTCAATGCGAAATCCCATCGAAAACGGTTTCGCTTCCATATAAACGCCAATTTTATTTAGCATTGCAAAGGTATCGCGTGCGCTGTGTCCGACGGCTAACACAACGTGTGGACTTTCTAATGTTTCACCATTTGCCAAACGCACGCCTTGAACGTGATTATTTTCAATTAACAATTCATCAACGCGGCTTTCAAAACGAATTTCACCGCCTAAAGATTCAATTGTGGCGCGAATTTCTTCAACCATCGACACTAGCCGAAATGTGCCAATATGCGGTTTGCCTAAATAGAGAATTTCAGGCGGTGCGCCCGCTTTGACGAATTCTTGCAACACTTTTCGCCCATAATGATTCGGATCTTTGATTTGGGTATAAAGTTTGCCATCAGAAAATGTGCCTGCGCCACCTTCACCAAACTGGACATTCGATTCAGGGTTAAATTCACGTTTGCGCCAAAGTCCAAATGTATCTTTAGTGCGTTCACGTACAGATTTGCCACGTTCTAACATAATGGGTTTAAACCCCATTTGCGCCAAAATCAACGTTGCCAATAAGCCACAAGGCCCCGCGCCAATAATGATGGGACGAATTTTATTTTCAGGTTTTGCGTGTGTAATGAAACGATATTGCGTATCGGGCGTTTGATTGATATGAATATCGTCAGTAAATTTGTCTAAAATTTTAGTTTCATTTTTCACTTCAACATCAATGGTATAAACCATTTGAATGTCTAACTTTTTTCTGGCATCGTGATTTTGCCGAAAAATTTCATAACGAATAAATTCATCTAAATCTATTTGCAGCCGATAAAGCACAGCAGACTGCAAGTCGACATCAGAATGATTGAGTGGTAATTTTAATTCGGTAATTCTTAGCATGAATTTTTAAAAGCAAGTAAGTTAAAAACAGTCAGTGTTTATGTTTATTGATGTCAACGTATCGTTTATAATTAAAGCACTTCCTTGAATTCTTAGGAAATGCACGCAAAAGCGGCAGTGCTATTATGCACTAGGAATCTTAGATTTTTTCTAAGAAACTCGTAACTATTGTAAAATGTTGTTCAAGCCGTAACACGACGCGCAGTAAAATTAACTAAAACTATAAAAGCCTTAGGAAAAGAAAATGGATATACCAGCAGATATGTTACAGAAAAAAATTCTTATTGTTGATGACGCAGCATCAATGCGTACGTTGACGAAAGCAATTTTACGCGAAGCAGGTTTCGCACACGTTTTTGACGTTCCAGGTGGTCGTGAAGCGTTAATGATGATGGCAAAAGTCAAAATTAACGTAGTGATTTGCGATTGGAATATGCCTGGTATGAGCGGTATTGAGCTGTATCAAGCGGTTAAAGCCGATGATAAATTGTACGTTCCACCTTGGATTATGCTTACATCTTCAGGTGAAGCAGAAAAAGTTAAAGAAGCCATTTCAGTTGGGATTACGTCTTACATCGTCAAACCTTTCAAACCTGATAATCTAATCAGTCAACTTGTTGCGAAACTCAAAGCAGGTTGATTTAACGCTTAGATTGCCCCAAAAAGCCCTGTTATTTAGCAGGGCTTTTTTGTTTGTATTACTTACCATTTAAAAAAACATGAATTCAGAGCAAAATCCGCTGCCCACAAAAGTTGTACAAATTGAAATCACAGAAGAAAATCACGAACAACGCCTAGATAATTTTTTAATTACGTTGCTAAAAGGTGTTCCAAAAACGCGTATTTATCGCATTGTTCGCAAAGGCGAAGTGCGCGTGAATAAAGGGCGCGTTGAGGTGAATTACCGTTTGAAAACAGGCGATATTGTTCGCATTCCTCCCGTGCGAATTGCCGAGCGTAGCGAAGAAGTTTTTGTGCCAACTAATTTAAAAGAGGCTCTGCAACACAGCATTTTGTATGAAGACGACGGTTTTTTGATTGTAAATAAACCCGCAGGTTTTGCGGTTCATGGTGGTAGCGGTGTCAGTTCGGGAATTATTGAAGGGTTACGTTTATTGCGTCCCGAAGCAAAATTTTTAGAGCTTGTGCATCGCTTAGATAAAGATACATCGGGCTGTTTAGTCATTGCCAAAAAACGCTCTGCACTCCGCGCTTTTCACGCGATTTTTCGGGATAATCAAGTGAAAAAAACGTATGTGGCATTGCTTTCAGGTCAATGGAAAAAGAAGAAATTAGTCGTCAACGCGCCGCTTTTGAAAAATATCGCGAAAGGTGGAGAACGTATGGTGATGGTCAGTTCAGCTGGTAAAGAAGCGGAGACCGTTTTTACTCGTTTAACTGCCTTTGCTGAATCAACCTTAGTTGAAGCTGCTCCTAAAACAGGACGAACCCACCAAATTCGCGTTCATGCGTTGCACTTAGGACATCCCATTGTAGGTGATGAGCGTTATGGACGTGACGATGTGAATTTAGCGTTTAAACAAAAAGGTTACAAACGCATGTTTTTACACGCAAAAACCTTAGCTTTTTCACATCCGCTAACAGATGTAGCGATGAAAATTACAGCACCGTTACCACAACAACTTGAACTTTTACTCGCCAAAGAAGCGATTTAATGTGTCATGAACAAGTTTAAAAATTTGTGTTTTTTTATTTTATTTTTGAGCATTTGTTTTTTGTCAGCTTGTAGCACTATTTCGACTACACCGCGTAATACCGAAAATTTATGCTCAATTTTCAAACAGAAAAAAGGTTGGCTTGCCGCGAGCAATGCCGCTTATCAAAAATGGGGCGTGCCTATCCCAGTGCAAATGGCAATTATGCACCAAGAATCGCATTTCGTCGCCGATGCACAGGCATCAAATGATTTTTTTTCGTGGTTGTTTAATTCAAGCAGTGCCTACGGCTATCCTCAAGCGCAAGACGTGACGTGGAATGATTACCAAACGAAGACGGGGCATTGGTTAGCGCAACGTGATAATTTTTCTGATGCGTGTGATTTTATTGGTTGGTATTCGCACATTAGCAATCAAAAACTTGGCATTCCAAAAAACGATGCACGAAATTTATATTTAGCCTATCACGAAGGGTGGGGTGGTTTTCAACGTCAAACGTATAATCAAAAATCGTGGCTTTTAACCGTTTCAAATAAAGTGGCACAACGCGCAAAACTTTTTTCACAACAACTTAATGCGTGTCAATGACGCTTGTTATTCGTGGCAAATTCGCCATTCAAAATGGCTGATTCGATTGCTCACTTTCGGTTATGTGTTAGCGTTAAGTGCGTGTTTTTTAAATGCACTCGCGTTGGTAATTAAAGTGAGTTTGGCAATGGTGATTGTGTTGCACGGTTTTTTTACGCTAAAACGCTTGGCGCATGAACTATGGCATCTTGATCATGACGAAAAAAATGGCTGGCAATTATTTGAATTTAGCCGATTGCGCTCAATTGAGATTTTGCCAACGACTGTGGTGTCACGGTATTTCATTTTTTTGCATTACCAATTTGATGGAAAAAAATTTTATCGATTGATTTTTAAAGATGCACTGGCTCAAAACATCAATGATTTTAGGCAGTTAATGGTAACGTTGAAAACGTATTAGGAAAATTTTATGGTTTTAAGTGATATTTATATTTACCCCGTTAAATCCCTTGCAGGCATTCGGGTTGAAAATTGGGAAGTCGTTGAAACGGGTTTGAAATATGATCGGCAATGGATGCTAATTGACGAACAAGGACAATTTTTAAGTCAACGCCGTTTGCCCAAAATGGCGTTAATTCAAACGCGCTTAACCGAGTCTGAATTGATTTTGTCAGCTCCCAATTTTTCCGATTTGCATTTATCGCTTGAACCAAAAGATGGCTCGATAATTTCAAGCACCGTTTGGGAAGATTGTTGTGACGCGAGGCACGTTTCAAATGAAGCAGATGCGTGGTTTAGAGAAGTTTTGCAAACTCCTTGCACGTTGGTTTATTTGCCGCTCGAAACAAAACGCGGCGTTGATTTGAAATATGCTAATGAAGCGGATCGCGTGGCTTTTTCAGATGGATTTCCGTTTTTGATTGTGTCTGAAAACTCGTTGAATTCGCTAAATTCACAGCTCGAAAATCCTGTTGAAATGGCGCGTTTTCGTCCAAATCTGGTGATTTCAGGTTGCGAGGCGTATGCAGAAGATTTTTGGCGCGAAATTCAAATCGGTAATATCGATTTTCGTTTACCAAAGCCATGTTCACGTTGCAGCGTGCCTGCCATCAATCCCAATACGGCAGAAGTTGGCAAAGAGCCTTTAACGACGTTGAATCGTTTGCGTAAAGCTAACGGCAAAATTTATTTTGGACAAAATGCGTTACATAATTCGTGTGGTGAATTGAACGTTGGCGATGCGGTACTTGTAAAACAACGTGGTGAATCCAATTTAATTTTCAACTCTGTTCAAGTTTCATAATTATTGGATTACTTCATTTTTGTGTCGTTGATACATTTCAATCGCTGCGTTGTGAGCTTCAAGCGTTGCCGAAAAAACGTGCGTTCCGTCACCTTTTGCCACGAAATATAATGCCTCGCTTGCGTCGGGATGTAATGCCGCGTGAATTGCCTCACGTCCAGCCATTGCAATTGGCGTTGGCGGCAACCCTTTGAATGTGTAAGTGTTGTAAGGTGTTGGATTTTGCAAATCGGCGGTTTTAATATCGCCTCGATATAAATCTCCCATGCCATAAATCACGGTCGGATCGGTTTGCAACATCATATTTTGCTGTAAGCGGCGTGTGAAAACGCCTGAAATTTGTGGACGTTCAAACGGCGCGGCGGTTTCTTTTTCGATAATTGAAGCCAAACACAAGGCTTGATAAGGCGTTGTGAGTGGTAAATTTTCTGCACGATTTTGCCACTCATCGGCTAAAACTAGCTGCATTTTGTCGTAAGCGCGCTTCAAAATTGCCGCGTCAGTCGTATGTTTTTCAAAAAAATAAGTATCAGGAAAAAACAGACCTTCTGGATGATTTTGTGGAATTTTTAACGCAGTTACGATGTTTTCGAATGGTACATTTTGCAACGCATGTTCAAGATACGGATTTTTATCTAACTCTTGACGAATTTGTTTGAAATTCCAGCCTTCAGGAAACGTAATTGGATGTTGCTTGACTTTGCCCGAAACAAATAACGCTAAAATTTGTGGCGCAGTCGAGTTTGCTGCAATTTCGTATTCACCTGATTTAATCTTTTTATTTTCACCATTTTTCTTAGCAATCCATTTGAACCAAAACGGCTTAATGTGAACATTTTGCGCGACGAGTTTTTCAGTGATTTTTGACAGTGAGTCGCCTTTTTCAATTTCAATTGTCACAGGTTTTTCATAAACAGCGGGATTATTAACGGTACTTTCATAATCCATCCAAAGCCAGCCGCCCGCATAACTCAAACCAATTAGCGTATAACCTAGAATTTTATTTAATTGCATAACGCCACCTGTTTTTGTTTTTCGTTTTCAAGTATGAATTGCAATTTTTTGGTGATTTCACCGAGTTTGTACGATTTATTTTCTAATTCACGCACACCGCAAATTCCCATCACAGAATTACAAACAAAAATTTCATCAGCTTGTTGCAGATTTTTAAGATAAAAATCGTGTTCGATAACGGGCATTTGCTCAAAAATCCAACCGCGCAAAATGCCTGCAATTCCACATAAATTCAATTTTGCTGTGAACAATTCACCGTTTTTCGCATAAAAAAGATTGGTCATTGTGCCTTCAATTACGCGCCCGTCGAAATCCAACATAATGCCTTCGTGAATTGCGCCATCATTCCATTCCGCACGCGCTAAAACTTGCTCTAAACGGTTCAAATGTTTCATGCCTGCAAGCGCAGGATTTAAACCTAATCGTGTGTTGCAAACCCTCGTCACGATGCCATCGGTGTAATAACTTTGCGGATAATCAGGAAACGGATGCATGCTCAAAATTCGCGTCGGTTGAATTTCATCAGGTTGACGATAACCGCGCCCACCTGTGCCGCGTGTAATAATGATTTTTAAAACGGCATTGCCTGAATTTTGACAAAGTTGTGCAATTTCAGAACGCAACAACGCTAAATCTAATTTTGGCAAATAAAGCCGCTGAGAATCGTTGCTTAAACGCTGTAGATGTTTTTCGAGAAAAATCGGGATATTTTCGCGGACTTCGATGGTTTCAAACAGCCCATCGCCGTATTGAAAACCACGATCCATGATTGCAATGGTGTCTTGCTGCTTGCCATTGACGAGCATGTTCACAAATCGTGGTTTGAGTTGGATTTTATTATTGGTAACGCTTGAAAACTAACGTGCCATTTGTTCCGCCAAATCCAAACGAATTCGACATAGCAACATCAATTTTCATTTCCCGCGCAGTGTTTGGCACATAATCCAAATCACATTCGGGGTCTTGATTTTCTAAGTTAATCGTTGGTGGTGCAATTTGATTTTGAATGCTGAGTGCAGTTAAAACGGCTTCAATACCACCCGCCGCGCCTAACATGTGACCAATCATTGATTTAGTTGAACTCACTGCCACTTTGTAAGCGTGTTCACCTAATGCTGCTTTCATGGCTTGTGTTTCGCCTAAATCGCCTGCTGGCGTTGACGTGCCATGTGCGTTGATATAATCCACATCGGTCACATTCAAACCCGCATCACGCAAGGCATTACGCATACAACGCGCCGCGCCTTCGCCACCTTCAGAAGGTGTTGTAATGTGATACGCATCGCCGCTCATTCCAAAACCTACGAGTTCAGCATAAATTTTTGCACCGCGTGCTTTAGCGTGTTCAAGTTCTTCTAAAACCACGACACCTGCACCGTCACTCAAAACAAAACCGTCGCGGTCTTTATCCCACGGACGACTGGCTTGTTGTGGTGCATCATTGCGACGTGAAAGTGCTTTTGCGCTGGCAAAACCACCCATTGCCGTTGGCGAGGTTGTACAACGTTCTGCGCCGCCTGCAATCATGACATCTGCATCGCCATATTGAATTAAACGCGCCGCATCACCGATATTGTGCGTACCTGTTGCACAAGCGGTAACGATTGCATAATTTGGGCCTTTCAAACCGTATTTAATCGACAAATTACCTGAAATCATATTGATAATGTTGCCTGGAACAAAAAATGGTGAAATCCGACGAGGACCACCTTTTTCATACGTTGCATAACATTCTTCAATGCCTGTAATGCCGCCAATTCCCGCGCCAACTGCAACGCCAATTCGTTCTGCATTTTCTTCAGTGACAACTAGCCCCGAATTTTCAAACGCCTGACAACCCGCCGCAATTCCGTAATGCACAAAACCATCCATGCGTTTGGCATCTTTTTCAGGAATATATTGACCAATATCAAGATTGCGAATTACGCCGCCAAAAGTGGTTGCAAAAGGGGAAATATCAAAAGAATCGATTGCACTAATGCCACTTTTGCCGTTAATAATTCCAGCCCAAGTTTGAGCAACCGTGTTAGCTAAAGGCGTAACTGCACCTAATCCCGTGATGACGACTCGACGTTTCAATGTTGTGTACCGTAAGAAATAAAGAAAAAAAGAAAGGAAGTTTTGCGCGGTGCAACAGTGGATGAACAAAAGCTCATCCACACGCACGTCTTAATTAAAGATGAGAGGTGACGTAATCAATCGCTTGTTGAACAGTGGTGATTTTTTCGGCTTCTTCATCAGGAATTTCGCATTCGAATTCTTCTTCTAAAGCCATAACGAGTTCAACGGTATCAAGAGAATCTGCACCCAAATCATCAACAAATGATGCGTCGTTTGCGATTTCGTCTTTAACACCTAATTGCTCAGAAACAATTTTTTTTACTCGTTCTTCAATGTTACTCATAGTTTTTTCCTCTAACAAAACAAGCGATTGAAATACGCTCATCTTGGATTATTGTTGTTGTTTTAACTAAAAAATGCCGCCATCGATTGGCTGACAACGGCGCGAATTATACGGCATATTGCCGCAATGTCATACTTTTACAACGTGAAGAGCGTGGTCTTGCGGTTTTAAGTGGCTAATGCGTTTGAGTTGGTTGCTCAACCACGATATTTGGAAATTTACAGCTAAAGTCCTTAGGTTTTAACGCGAGTTTTGCCGCCATTTTTCGGGCAATTTCACGGTAAATTTGCGCGGCACGACTTTGCGGATTTGAAATCACAATCGGTGCGCCTAAATCGGCTTGTTCACGAATTTCGATTGCTAAAGGCAATGCGCCTAAGCATTCAATTTTGTTAATTTCAGCCATCGCCACACCACCGCCTGTACCGAAAATAGCTTCTTCGTGTCCACAATTACTGCAAATATGAACGCTCATATTTTCAACTAAACCTAAAACGGGGACGTTCACTTTTTCAAACATTCCAAATCCGCGCTGTGCATCGAGTAACGCAATATCTTGAGGTGTAGTGACAATAATTGCGCCACTAACAGGAATGTTTTGCGCTAACGTAAGCTGAATATCGCCTGTTCCAGGTGGTAAATCGATAATCAAATAATCTAAATCATTCCAGCACGTTTCTTTGAGTAATTGAAGTAGCGCATTCGTTACCATCGGTCCGCGCCAAATTAACGCTTGCTCGTCCGATACCAAATAACCAATCGACATGGTTTGCACGCCGTGCGCGGTTTTAGGTAACATCGTTTTATTGTCATGGCTTTCAGGTTTGCCCGAAAGTCCAAGCATCATCGGCACACTAGGACCATAAATATCCGCATCTAAGATGCCCACATTTGCACCTTCGACCGCTAATGCTAACGCTAAATTTACCGCCGTTGTCGATTTACCCACGCCGCCTTTTCCCGATGCAACGGCGATAATGTTTTTTACATTCGGCAACGGTTTTAAATTTTGCTGAACAGCGTGTGAAACGATTTTTACCCGCACAAAAACTGTCACGTCACCCACGTTTGGTAAGGTTTTTAACAACTGAGTGATGTCGGTTTTTAAGGTTTCTAAATAACTTTGCGCGGCGTAGCCGAGTTCAATGTCTACACGAACATTTTCACCGTCGATTTCGATTTTTTTAATCGCTTTCGCGCTCATTAAATCGATGCCGTAATGCGGGTCAATAAAGGTTTTTAAAAGATTTTCGATGTCTAATTTTGTCATTTTATTTTGGTAAATTGTATGAATGAAGGGCGAATATGATTCGCCCTTACCAAAAACGCTTTATTTTTTCGTTGATTTCACAGCAAAGCCCGCATCTTGCCAGCCTTTAATGCCGCTAGTTACGCGATAAACGTGATGATAACCGAGTTCTTTTGTCCACAACGCAGCTGTATTTGAACGACCACATTTGTTGCCGCCACAATAAATAACGATTTTACGATTCAAATTTTCGCCTAAAAGAGCTTTGTAGGCATCTTCGCTGCCGCCAGGTGCATCATCTTTCCAGTGGCGTGTGAATGTGCCTTGAAATTCAAAATTGTCCGCACCGTCAATGTAGGCTTCATCGAATTGATTTTTGGGGTGCGCGTCGATTAAAACGATATTTTCTTTCGCATCGAGTAATTTTTTCAAATCGCCAACGGATAACAATTCATAACCACCTTGATCCGCTTCATGGTGAATTTTCAATACGATTTCTTCAATTTCGTTTTCTTTTAATGTTTGTGGTTCGGCAAAGGCTTGCGCTGCAAATAAACTGGTGAAAGCGAGAGCTAAAAGTGTTTTTTTCATGATTTGACCCTTTTGAAAATTAAAATTAAGAGCAATAAAAGTAATTAAAAAGCGCGAGCTACGCAATTAAATAATGCGTTCAAGTGTTGCTAAAACTCGCAACGCTTTTTCAATGCACGCGAGGCGATGCGATTCACTTTGCGCGGCTTGCACAATTAGCGGCGCACTCAAACAAAGGCGTAACGCGCTTTTTTCTTCGCTCAACATAACAGGTTGTCCGAGTTGGCAACGCGGATTTTGCAAGGGTAATTGCTGATAAATTTCTCGTGTTTGAGCAATAGAAAGCGGCTGTTTATCGCGTAAAAGGAGAAAAGAAAAAATCGTCGGCAAACTGTCCCACGTTAAATTTTCACGTTCCATTGTGACATTTTCAAGCAGTTCAAAATATGGTGAATTATTCAAATAATTTTTTACACAAGTTAAAAAATCACGAATTACTGTTTGAATTTGCTCATCGTTTAACGCACAAAAGGCGTGATATTGATGCAACGCGATTTCCATTCTCAGCAGTAATCCCGCTGTAATTTTTTCATTTTGAACTGCAACACTTATCGATTCAGGTACAACTAAAATGCCTGAAAATGACGGTGCAGCTAAAAATTTTGAACCTGTCAGCGCGAGCATAAAATTTTGCTGCAAATACATTTTTAACGTCGCGTTGCAAAGTCGAAATTGGCACGCATCAACCAAAACATCTAAGCGATTTTTAAATTGTTTTTTTAACGCAATCGCACAATTTACGCTTGGCGCGATCATGCCAGTTTTTGTTTGGTCAACCAAAATGAGCAGCACGTTTTTTTGTTTTAACATTGCCTGCTGCGTAAGCGAAATGATATTAGAATCAATTTGAGAAATTGGACGCGGTGAACCATCACTTGACCGCAATGCCACGGATTCAATTTCCACACTGCTGTTTTGTTTTAAGGCGTTTTCTACTCCGCTTCCTGTTTCACTACCCTGAACCATGATAATGAGCGAATTATCGGCAACCTGGTTCGCAACAAGACCGTGTAAATTCGTTCCTGAAGGTGAAAAAATAATTTGTGTTTCTTTTTCTAAACCAATCAATTCGCGCCACTGCGCTTTTTGTCGATTCATTTCTTGATAAAGAATATTTGCGGAAAAATTCTCCTGTTCTAAACGAATTCGTAAATGATTAGCAATGTCAAAACTCCCGCTAGAAATGGGCGTAGCCGTCGATGAGCTGAATGCTAAAATTTCATCATCAGGCATAGGTTTTACGCCATATTTATTGAAGCCATTTGCACTTAAATCTAGTCGTTCATCACCGCCTGAAATAAGCAGTTGTGCTGTTTTTGAATGTGGCATTTTTAGCCTAATCCATGAATGAAAAAACAAAAACGCCCCATTTCTGGGGCGTTCTTTTTACAAAATTAAAAACAAACGTTTTTAATTACAAGCTGTAATACATATCGTATTCAACAGGATGTGTACTCATGCGTAAACGAGTTACTTCTTCCATTTTCAACGCAATGTAAGCGTCAATTACGTCATTAGTAAATACACCACCTTTTGTTAAGAACTCACGATCAGCATCTAACGCATCTAATGCTTGGTCGAAAGCATGGCAAACTTGTGGGATATTTTTTTCTTCTTCTGGTGGCAAGTCGTACAAATCTTTGTCCATCGCTTCACCTGGATGGATTTTGTTTTGAATACCGTCTAAGCCAGCCATAAGCATTGCAGAGAATGCTAAGTATGGGTTTGCTGTTGAGTCAGGGAAACGTACTTCAATACGACGACCTTTTGGGTTACGAACGAAAGGAATACGAATTGACGCTGAACGGTTACGCGCTGAGTAAGCCAACATAACAGGAGCTTCGAAACCTGGAACTAAACGTTTGTAGCTGTTTGTTGATGCGTTGGTGAAAGCGTTTAAGGCTTTAGCGTGTTTGATGATACCGCCGATGTAATAAAGCGCAGTTTCAGATAATCCACCGTACAAATCGCCGCTAAACAAGTTCACACCATCTTTTGATAAAGATTGGTGAACGTGCATACCGCTACCGTTGTCGCCGACGAGTGGTTTAGGCATGAAAGTCGCTGTTTTGCCATAAGCGTGTGCGATGTTTGCGATAACGTATTTGAGTTCTAAAACTTCGTCTGCTTTTTTAACTAAGGTGTTGAATTTCACACCGATTTCGCATTGACCAGCGGTCGCAACTTCGTGGTGGTGAACTTCAGTGACTTGACCCATCGATTCCAATGTTTGGCACATTGCAGAGCGCATATCTTGGAATGAATCGACTGGAGGAACAGGGAAATAACCACCTTTTACACCTGGACGATGACCTGTGTTGCCATCTGGATAAACTTTTTCAGCATTCCAGCCCGCTTCTTCAGAATCGATTTTGTAGAAAGTGCCGCTCATATCTGCACCCCAACGAACGTCATCAAAAATGAAGAATTCGTTTTCTGGGCCAAAGAATGCAGTGTCAGCAATACCTGTAGATTTCAAATAAGCTTCAGCGCGTTTTGCTAAAGAACGCGGGTCGCGTTCGTAACCTTGCATATTTTTAGGTTCAATGATGTCACAACGAATAACCAACGTGTTGTCATCAAAAAATGGATCCATCACAGCGGTGCTTGGGTCTGGGAGCAAAATCATGTCTGATTCATTGATGTGTTTCCAGCCAGAAATTGACGAACCGTCAAACATGTTACCGTCTTCAAAAGTATCTTCGTCAATGGTGTGTGCAGGGAAAGTAACGTGTTGTTCTTTGCCGCGAGTATCGCAAAAACGGAAATCAACGAATTTTACGTCGTTGTCTTTAATCAATTTAAGTACATTTGCTACTGACATTTATGTCATCTCCTTGAGTAATTTTTATTAGAAATTTGGTGTTTAAATCACAACCGTGATAACGATACCATTTTTTTAAAATGTAGCCACTAAAAAAATAGCGAGGTTAAAACTTATCAAATCATCGCCATCCACCGCCTAAGGCTTTGTAAATACCGATAGTTGACAAGCGTTGCTGTTTAATTACATTGATCAATTCAAGCCGCGATTGTAATGCACTTTGTTGAGCAATCAGCACTTCTAAATAACTTGCTCGCGCTGTTTTATACAATTCTCCCGCCGTTTCAACGGATTTTTCCAATACCTCACTTTGCTGCGTTTTTAGCGAGTTAATTTCTTGTAAATTTTTAATCGTAAAAAGCTGATTTGCCACTTCAACGTAAGCATTTAACACGGTTTTTTGATAATTGTGCATCGCGCTTAATTGCGTGGCTTGGGCGGTATTAAATTGTGCTTTGAGTGCGTTCATATTGATAATGGGCGCAACGAGCGTTCCCATCACCGAATAAGCCAGGGAAGCAGGCGTTGAAAATAAAAATTCTGGATTAAAGGCTTGAAATCATAAACTTGCGATGATGTTGAAGTTGGGATAAAACGCGGCTTTTGCGGCTTTTACATCAAATTGAGAGGCTTCAATTTGACGTTCAGCGGCTCGAATATCGGGGCGATTTTCCAATAATTGAGAGGGAAAGCCTGTCGAAATTTGAGTGGGTAATGTATTGAAGAAAAAGGTTTTTTCTCTTTCAATCGATTGCGGATAACGCCCCAACAAAAAGTTAATTTTGTTCTCTGTATCCACTATTTGCTGTTCGAGTGTTTTTTGCGTAATCTGCGTTTTGAGTAATTCTGCTTTAAATTGCTGCACTGCTAATTCATTGGCATTGCCTGCTTCTTTTTCCCACTGAATGACATTGAGGGCTTCATGTTGTTTTTTAATCGTTTTCGAGATAATATCAACCTGGTTGTCAAGCGCGAGTAATTCGGTGTAGAGCATCGCTACATCGGCAATTAACGTTGAAATTACAAAATTAGTACCTTCAACGCTTGAAAGATAGCTCGAAACTGCTGATTGCCGTTGATTTTGTAATTTCCCCCAAACATCAATTTCCCATGAGGATTGCAAGCCTACATATAAATCAGGCAAATTTGTTGGCACTGTTTCACCAGGCGTAATTTCGGTTGACGCATTGCCCGCGCCGTCCATGGTGTACAACCCAAATCGCCGCATACTGCCACCAACATTTAAACTGACTTGCGGTAATAACGCGCTATTTGCCAGTTTTACACTCGAGCGCGACATTTCAATTCGCTGCAACGCCATTTGCAAATCAAAATTGCTGCCTATTGCAGAATCAAGTAATTGCTGCAAATGTTTATCCGCAAAATATTCACGCCAATTAAGCGTTGCCAAACTTTGTCCGTTCTGTTGATTTTCAAATGTGCTAGGTAGCGGTTTTGCTGGAATTGATAATTCTGTATTTAACGTTGCACAACCCGTTGAAGTGAGCAAAATAAATGAAAAACACAGGCTTTTGTTAAAAAAATGAGACATTAAAACGTTTCCGTAAAAGCGATTTCTTCTTTTTTGTTGTGGTGATTTTTTTCTGCAATGGTAGCGAAAATCACATACAAACCAGGAATAATAAGCACACCAAAAATAGTACCAAAAAGCATCCCGCCAGCAGTGGCAGAGCCAATTGTGTTATTGCCGATTTTACCTGCCCCTGAAGCAAACATTAACGGTAGCAGCCCTGCAATAAAGGCAAAAGAAGTCATTAAAATGGGACGTAACCGCAAGACCGCTGCTTCGATGCCCGCTTCAACAGGTGTTTTACCTTGTCTGTGTTTTAGTACCGCATATTCAATAATTAAAATCGCGTTTTTCGCCAAAATACCAATCAACATAATCATGG
>JAQTOT010000196.1 GCA_028713145.1 Methylococcales bacterium | reverse complement strand
ACTTGATACCAATTTGCCCAATCAATTACTACGCGTAAGTGTTGACGCGGAGCAGCCCTATTTTGTTGAAATTAGCGGTGGCAAACATCGCTGCACTATTCGTTTTATGCAGCCTTCGCCAAATGGTCAACGCCCCATTCAAGCGACGCAAGATGTTCCCTTCACTTTGATGAGATGTGTATTTTAATGATTGTTAAATGTCCAAATTGCAAAACGTCCGTCGAATGGACGAGCGAAAATGCTTTCAAACCGTTTTGTAGCGAACGTTGCAAATTGATTGATTTAGGCGAATGGTTTTTTGAAGAAAAACGCATTCCAGGTGAAGAAATCGACCTCGAAAATGAATTTTCGCTTGAAGACGAGCAATAAGCCGCAAGTTTTAGCCGAAAACGCTTTTAGCGCGTGTGTTATATTAGCTATATCTATTATTTTAAAAGAGATTTTTACATGAGTTTTCAAGCCCTAGGCTTAAATGACGAATTATTAAAAGCCGTCAGCAATCAAGGTTACACCACCCCGACTCCCGTTCAAAAACAAGCCATCCCGCACATTCTTGCAGGCAAAGACGTTCTCGCAGGCGCACAAACTGGTACAGGTAAAACAGCGGGTTTCACGTTGCCGATGTTGCAACGTTTGATGGAAAACCACGACCCACATCAAAAACCACGTCGTGTACGCGCTTTAGTTTTAGTGCCAACGCGCGAGCTTGCCGCGCAAGTATTGGAAAGTGTGCAAACTTACGGCAAACATTTACCGCTCACGGCGGAAATGATTGTTGGTGGTGCGAGCATCAATAATCAAATTCGCGCATTGCGTCACGGTTGTGACATCGTTGTGGCAACAACAGGGCGACTTTGCGACCACATGAATGAGCGTCACATCAATTTGAGCAACGTTGAAATGCTGATTTTAGATGAAGCAGACAGAATGCTCGACATGGGATTTTTGCCTGATATTCGCCGCATCACAGGAAATTTGCCAAAACAACGACAAAATTTGATGTTTTCTGCAACGTACTCCGCGCCAATTAAAGAACTCGCATCGAAAATTTTGCAAAATCCAATCGCTGTTGAAGTTGCAAAACCAAATATCACTTCTGAAAATGTATCAGAACTGGTTTATCCGATTCAAAAAGAAAACAAACGCGCCCTACTCTCTTATCTAATTGGCTCAAATAATTGGCAACAAGTGTTAGTTTTTGTACGAACCAAACACGGTGCAGACCGTTTGGAAAAACAATTGATTACTGACGGGATTCGTAGCGCGGCATTGCACGGTGATAAATCGCAAGGCGCACGCACGAAAGCGTTAGATTTTTTCAAAAATGGAAAAGTGTCTGTTTTGGTTGCAACCGATATTGCGGCGCGTGGTCTCGATATTGATACCTTGCCGCATGTTGTGAATTACGATTTGCCACAAGTGCCTGAAGATTACATTCACCGTATCGGTCGCACAGGTCGCGCGGGTGCAAAAGGTCATGCAATTTCCTTGGTGTCAGAAGAAGAAGCACATTTGTTGGGCGACATTGAAAAATTATTAAAACGCCATTTGCCACAAGTTGAAGACACAGGTTATCCAGCCGTTTCACTTAATACGATGGCAGCGGCTCCGAAAAAGAAACCTGTGCAAAAAGAAGCCGTAAAAAAAGATTTTCGTCATTCAAAACCTGCTGAAAAGAAAGGTTATGTTACACGCGGTAAAACTCCCGATTCACGTTCAAAACCGCAAGGTGCGCGTGGCGGTCGAGGTCGTTAAAATCTAACAATGGTTATTAAAAAATGGACAAATTAACCAGTATGAAAGTGTTTGAGCGTGTTGCCAAAGCAGGTAGTTTTGTCGGTGGCGCACGCGAATTGGGAATTTCGCGTGCAATGGCAACAAAGCACATCATGTATCTTGAATCTGAATTAAGAACGCGCCTTTTCAATCGAACTACACGCAGTTTGAGTTTAACGGACATGGGCGTGTCGTATTTGGAGCGTTGTACGCAGGTTTTGCAAGATATTGAAGACATGGAATCGGCAATTACTCATTTGCAAACCGAGCCGCGTGGTACGTTAAAAATCAGTGCGCCCCCTGTTATCGGCGCAACGCATATTACTCGCGCAGTGGCTGAGTTTTTAAAACTGTATCCTGATTTGAACGTCGAAATGATTTTGCAAAGCTCGCACGGTGATTTGATTGACGACGGAATTGATATTGCAATTTATTTAGGCGATTTAGAAGACACCAGCATGGTCGCGCGAAAATTAGCTAGTTCAGCCATGGTAGTTTGTGGTTCACCTGAGTATTTAGCAAAACATGGCATTCCTGAAAAACCTGAAGATTTGGAATATCACAGTTGCGTCGTCAATTGGGCAAGTGCGCCGCGCGACAAATGGAAGTTTAAAACCGATACAGGTTATACAACGATAAATGTCACGGGGCGAATGCACTCAAATGTCGCCGATGCGAATCGCGTCGCCGCATTGAATGGGGTCGGATTGGTGATGATTGCAACGTATGTTGTGCGCCGCGATATTGAAAAAGGCAAATTGCAAACCGTGTTGCAAAATTACGCCCTGCCCCCGCTTGATATTCATGCCGTTTATCCACACCGCAAATATCTGTCTGCAAAAGTACGTTGCTTTTTAGACTTTTTACAACAATGGCTTGAGCCGCGCGTAGCAATTTCGTGGGCGCGAGAAATTCCTATCAATTAAATCTTCACTAAAATAAATGCCTGTTACACAAAATACAGGCATTTCATTTCTTGTTTCAAAAATCTGAATCTATCGCATATTTGTCAAAATTTTTGACATAAGCATCATTGCGACAATCACAAAGTTAACCCACACCGAAATCAAAAATTTACAGTGTCTGAATTAGCTCAATCGCTAATTTAGTTCCCTGATTTTTTTCAAAATCCGACCGATTTGATACTGCTACTTTGTTACAATTGAAAACCGTAAAGTTCGTGACCTCGTTAACAATAGGAGAAATAACAAAGTGAATATAACCCCACCGCAAAAGAAATTCTCTTCATCGACATGAACATTGCAGATAAACATGATTAGCAAATACTTCAATCCGTACACTGATTTTGGTTTTAAAAAATGATTTAGCGAAGAGACCCTGAAATGAAATTTGTCGATCCCAAAACAGACATTGCCTTTAAAAAAATCTTTGGTAACGAAGCCCACAAAGAAATTCTGATTGAATTTTTGAATGAGATTTTAGAACTGGAATATCCGATTGCCGATGTCACAATTCTCAACAGTTATCAACCGCTGAAACTGGGTGGTTTGAAAGAAACCTTGCTCGACATTAAAGCCGAAGATACGCAACAACGTGAATTTTTGGTCGAAATGCGGGGCGAAAAAGAACTCGCTTTTGCAAAACGAGCTATGTATTACACCAGCAAAGCCTACAGTCAGCAGTTAGGTAAAGGCGAAAAATACCATTTGCTCAAGCCAACCATTTTTCTTGGTATTTTAGATTTCATCTTGTTTTCGCACGAAAATACCATTTCGCGGCATTTGATTTTGGATCATCAAACCAAACAGCATGAATTAAAAGATTTGGAATTTAATTTTATTGAGTTGCCAAAATTTTTAAAGCAAGAGCATAAACTCGAAACTGTCGCCGAAAAATGGCTCTATTTCATCAAACAAGCCGATGATTTAGACCATATTCCCGCTAATGCCAATACTTCGGCACTGAAACAAGCCTATGAAATTGCTGAACAACATACTTGGTCAGCTGATGAGTTAGAAGTGTACGAAAGCCAAGAAATTGAAATTGTTAAAACCCGTAACATGATTGATTCGGCTCGTGTTGAAGGCAAGACTGAAGGAAAAATCGAAGGCAAAGTTGAAATAGCCAAGACCATGCTTGCCGAAGGTTTTGACCTAGAAACGATTACCAAAGTTACAAAGTTAACATTGAAAGAAGTTAGGGGGTTGAAATGAATAACGTCATCGCAAAAGAATTTTTTTCGTTGTTGCAGACAAACAACTCATCATCGCACTGGAGTTGCATCGAAGATCACAGGCGTCAATTCTAATGATAAAAATCAAATGAACTTTTCAACAAAAAATCTCTTTTGGCAACCCTCTACAATTAAACGTGAGAATAGGTGTGATTTGAATGGTCATGCTAGTGCCATTTTATGGTTTACAGGACTATCTGGGGCAGGAAAATCAACGCTTGCTCATGAAGTGGAAAAGCGTTTATTTGCTTTAGGCATTC
Organism: Methylococcales bacterium; assembly: GCA_028713145.1. Classification (GTDB taxonomy): domain Bacteria; phylum Pseudomonadota; class Gammaproteobacteria; order Methylococcales; family Methylomonadaceae; genus UBA10906. Next base: position 116 of record JAQTOT010000196.1, on the reverse strand, counting down.
AGGTTTATGCGCTAGATGGCGACAATGTGCGACATGGTCTTTGTGGCGATTTAGGTTTTTCAGTAGAAGATAGAATTGAAAATATCCGTCGAATTAGTGAAGTCGCAAAACTTTTC
>JAQTOT010000032.1 GCA_028713145.1 Methylococcales bacterium | reverse complement strand
TGGAATTACAGATTGTGCGATAATAACGCAACATTTGCTTTTTTCAGTCATTTTTAATTCTATGCCTTTACGTTATATCGAAAAAATTTTACGCGCGTCAGTTTATGACGTTGCCATCGAAACCCCGTTAGATTTTGCTAAAACACTTTCCCAACGTACCCAAAACCAAGTTTTTTTGAAACGCGAAGATTTGCAATCTGTGTTCTCGTTCAAATTGCGTGGCGCGTACAACAAAATGGCGTTACTCAGTGATGAGCAAAAAAAATGTGGTGTCATTGCGGCTTCGGCAGGAAATCATGCCCAAGGTGTCGCGTTATCAGCACAAAAATTGGGCATTAACGCACTCATCGTGATGCCAACCACAACGCCTGAAATTAAAAGCCAATCTGTCAAATCAATGGGCGCAGAAATTGTCTTATTTGGCGATTCTTATAGCGAATCGTGTGACTATGCTTACGAATTGGCGAAACAATCAGGACGTGTTTTTATTCATCCTTACGATGATGAAGACGTGATTGCAGGGCAGGGGACGGTGGCAATGGAAATTTTGCGCCAACACACAAAAAAAATAGACGCGATTTTCGTCCCCGTTGGTGGCGGTGGCTTGATTGCAGGCGTTGCTGTTTATGCAAAATTTGTGCGTCCTGACATTAAAATTATTGGTGTTGAACCCGAAGATTCAGATTGTTTAAAACAAGCGTTAGAAGCAGGTGAACGTGTTGTTTTAGACCAAGTCGGTTTATTTGCCGATGGCGTTGCCGTGAAACAAATTGGCGAAAAAACATTTGCCTTGACTCAAAAATATGTCGATGAAGTCATTACGGTTTCGACGGATGAAATTTGTGCGGCGATTAAAGATATTTTCGACGATACCCGTTCAATTGCAGAGCCTGCTGGCGCGTTGGCAACGGCGGGATTGAAAAAATACGTTGAACAAAAAAATGTAACAGGGCAAACGCTCGTTGCCATCGACAGTGGCGCGAATATCAATTTTGACCGTTTGCGTTATGTAGCTGAACGCGCTCAGGTCGGTGAACATCGGGAGATTTTGTTAGCAGTGACGATTCCAGAAGTGGCAGGGAGTTTTTTGCATTTTTGCCAATTATTGAATGGGCGCAATATCACTGAATTTAATTATCGCTATTTCGACGATAAAAACGCACAAGTGTTTGTTGGGATTTCTAGTAACGGAAAATCTAAAGACCGTACACATTTACTTTTACGATTGGCGGATTTTAATGTTGTTGATATGACAGCGAATGATTTAGCAAAAGAGCATATTCGTTACATGGTTGGTGGTCACGCACCGTGTGAACTCAGCGAAGTCATTTACAGCGTTGAATTTCCCGAACGTCCTAGCGCGTTACTGAATTTTTTAACTGAACTTGGCGGTCGTTGGAATATCAGTTTGTTTCATTATCGTAATCATGGTGCAGCATTTGGCAAAGTGCTTATGGGTCTACAAATTCAAGCAGAGCAACAAGCCGATTTTCATGCCTGTTTAAATTCACTTGGTTTTAGTTACCACGAAGAAACCAATAATCCAGCCTATCAATTATTTTCAGGTGGAAAAACAAACCAAATCGGCGACTTTCATCGCCGATTTTGAGCATTGTTAAAGCGTTTTAAAATTGGCAACTGTGACAGATAATTTTCGTGCTTGTTCTTCAAGCGATTCTGCACCCGCCGCCGCTTCTTCAACTAACGCGGCATTTTGTTGCGTGACTTCATCCATTTGAGCAATCGCGTTATTGACTTGTGCAATCCCCGTGCTTTGCTCAACGGATGCAGCGGTAATGTCACCCATAATCGCTGTTACGCCTTGCACCGCTTGGACAATTTCGTGCATGGTTTTACCCGCTTGAGCTACTAATTGACTACCACCTTGAATCTTATCGACCGAATCATCGATTAACAATTGAATTTCACCTGCCGCTGCGGCGGCACGTTGCGCTAAATTTCGCACTTCAGTTGCTACCACCGCAAAGCCACGACCTTGTTCGCCAGCTCGCGCCGCTTCGACCGCCGCGTTTAACGCTAAAATGTTGGTTTGGAACGCAATGTTGTCAATCACAGAAATAATTTCAACCACTTTGCGCGACGATTCGTTAATGCTATCCATCGTTGTGACGACATCACCCACAACAACACCACCTTGACTTGCAATTCTTTCTGCATCACGCGCTAAATCATTCGCTTGCTTTGCATTTTCGGCATTGTGTTGCACCGTGCTGGTAAGTTCCGTCATGCTTGCGGCAGTTTCTTCTAAACTTGCGGCTTGCTTTTCAGTACGTTGCGATAAATCATTATTGCCTGCGGCGATTTCTTGTGAGGCTGTATTGATTTGTTGCGTGGAATCTTTAATTTCATCAATCAACGCTTGTAAATTCTCAACGGTTGAATTGATACCTTCTTTTACTTTTCCAAATGTGCCTGGGTAATTGTTGGTGATAGTTTGAGTTAAATCACCTCGCGCTAATGAATTCGAAACACGCAAAACATCATTAAAACCTGTGTCGCAAGTGGTAAGTAATTGATTCAAATCACTTAGCATATCGCGAAACATAAATTCAAAATGGTCTGCATTCGCGCGTTTAGAAAAATCACCGTTTGCACCTGCTTTAGCTAATGCTTTAATTTCATTGTTGATAGCAAGTAGGGCTTGTTTAATGCTGTTCATGGTGTTAGTGATAACTACTGTTTCACCAGGTAAAACGTCCATATCAATGGAAAAGTCCCCTTTTGCATATTGACTGATGATGTCCAAAATCTGACGGTTAATCGTAATTCGAGATTGAATTAACTCATTCATTTCTTGCGCCATGCGGGCGTAAGCCCCACTGAATTTCGACACATCAAGTTGTTCTTTGACATTTCCCGCTGCGTGACGTTTTGCCATATCTTCTTGCGCTTGCACAAATTCGTTTATCGCATCTTGCATTTTGCTCATTGAGCGCAATAAGTCACCAATTTCGTCTTCTTGAGAAACATCAATTTTCGAGTTGAAATAACCCACTGAAATGGCATTCGCGATTTTTCGTGCAGATATGAGTGATTGCAAAATACCGCGACTAATCCAAACGGTTAAAAATGACGCAAGAAGAATACTGACGATAAAAATTGCCAATAAACCGACATCGTAGAGACCAAGCAAACTTTTTGCGTGCGTTTCATCTACACCATTACGCTCGGTGGTAAGTCGCACAACTTCATCAATTGCCCCACGATGCTGTTCATAACTCACACGCATTTTCGCCAAACTTGCCATCATTGCATCATGATTTTGCGCTTGAACACCAGGGATAAAATGCGTTTGCGCTTCGTTATAAAAATCGAGCGCAGCATTATAAGAATGTTCAAGAAAAGGTGTTTTTATTTCAGATTCAAGCGTTTCGGTTAGCCAAAACGCATGGCGTGTATCGTATTCACCTTTTAACACTTGAAAACGATTCACTAACGCTGAAATTTCATCAGCATTGGTTGTGTGTGAGAGCTGAAATACCACCAAATACGATTCAATAATGTATTCAGGTGGCGGCAAAATATCGGCAATTAAATCTTTGCCTTGCACAATACGTTGGTAAATCGGGCCATTAACGTTAAGTGTACTCATAGCTTTTAACGTCGCAATGCCAAATAGCGTAAAGCCAATAATTAAAACCGTTAATATCACGCCTAATCGCGCTTTGATGGTCAATTGCGTTAATTTTTTCATTTGTTTGCTTACCTAAAAATATGCGAATTACAGCCAATCAGCCACCACATCGACCAGCAAAACGCGCGTTTCATCTAATCGCAACGCAAATGTTTTGCACAATGTATCGGTACTAAAATCACGATAACGCTCAGACGTGACAATGCGGTGGTTGGATTCAAAACTTAGCACTTCATAAAAATAAGGTCGCCAAGCCCAGTTAAAGCCTAATTGCTTCTTATCGGCAACCCACGCATTGTCTAAAAAATTAAAATTTGGTGTGATTTGATTGCCGTGATTGTCGCAAACATAAAAATGTAATAGCCCGCTGTCTTTAAATAATTCCGTTGATAATTTTTCGTATGAAAAACAAGTTTGTGCGACTTCTGCTTGCAAATAATAAATTAGCTTGCGAATGCGGTCGTTAAACTGATTTTTGTACGTTTGAATTTCTAGCGCACGCGCTAAAAAGGTTTCACGCAACGCATCAATTTGTGAAAAATACTTTTTTGAATCTTGAAAGTTTGCGGTAGCAGGCGAAAACAAATAGCCTTGCATATATTGTGCGCCACAACTCAAACCGAATAAGAAATCTTCATTTGTTTCAACGCCTTCACACACAATTTTGCAACCAGTGCGTTTAGCAAGACGCGATAATAAATGCACCACATCCGTTTCAGCCCCACCACGCGCGGCGTTTTGAAAAAGTTGCATATCAAGTTTGATAATATCGGGCTGAATTGCCATCACTCGCTCAAGTTGTGAAAAGCCTGCACCAAAATCATCAATCGCAATTTTCAAACCGTATTTACGATACATTTCGACCGCTTTGAGTAATTTGTCTAAATCGCCTTGTGTTTCGGTAATTTCAATGATGATACGGTTTTTGTCGATGTCGAATTCATCGAGAATTTTCAATGTGGGCAACGCGCTAAAATCTTCGATGTAATCAATCCATGCAGCAGAAATGTTAAGCGTTAAATAACTGTTATCGTTTAATTCGCTAAAACGCTGCAAGGCTTGACGGCGTACGTTGCGATCCCATTCAATCAATTGTTTGTCGGAAATGTCGGGATGTAAAAATAATTCTCCCGCTGATTTTACGTTGCCTTCTAAATCGAATCGGCGAGCAAGGGCTTCGTAGCCGACAATTTGACCGTTTGCCGAACCGACAATTGGCTGAAAATAAGGGAAAAGTTGAGTGCTAATTGTCATAAAAAACCGTTGAAAATATAGGAATAGAAGTGAATTTAAAACGCGAAGGAATCAATCATCAGCCGTAACACGCAACACTTCTTCTATGCTGGTTAAACCTTGCAACGCTTTGATAAATCCATCAAAACGCAAATCTTTAAAGCCTGTGCTGTAAGTATAATTCGAAAAATCGTCATGACTGCGTCCTTGCAAAATGTAATCACGCAAGGTGTTATCGATTTTGATAAATTCGTGAATACCAAGGCGACCTTTGTAGCCTGTATTATTGCAATGTTTGCAGCCAACTGGCTTGTAAAATGTTGGCAATTCTAAGTTTCCCCAATGAAAATAATGCTGCAAAAAGGTTTTGTCCAAATCCTGTTGTGGCTTTTTGCAATGTTCACAGAGTCTTCGAATCAGTCGTTGTGCGAAAATTCCAATCAACGCAGGGGCGACAATATATGCTTCAACGTCCATGTCGATTAAACGGGTTATCGCTTGCAACGCATTATTTGTGTACACGCTACTTAAAACTAAATGTCCTGTTAATGCAGCTTTGCTGGCAATTTCCGCTGTTTCTTTGTCTCGAATATCACTAATCAATAAAACATCGGGGTCTTGATTCAAAATGGTTTTTAACACACCAGCAAAATCACGACCTGCTTTTGTGTTCACGGCGACTTGATTGAAAGTGGCAACTTCATATTCAACAATTTCTTCAACAGTAATAATGTTGATGCTTGATTTGTTGATGTGATTTAACGCCGCATAAAGCGTGGTTGTTTTTCCCGCACCAGAAACGCCAGTGACTAAAATTAACCCGTTTGTTTGCGCTAAAACTTCTTTAAATCGTCGTAAGTTTTCGCCTTCAATGTGTAATTTATCAAGATTCATCGGCACGCTTTCCTGTGCGAGTGAACCGAGTAGACGCATCACGATTTTTTCACCATGTAGAACTGGCAAGGTCGAAACGCGCATATCAATGGGTTTGACCGATGTTTGAAACGTCATTTTGCCTTCTTGTGGCATTCGACGTTCAGTGATGTTTATGTCCGCCATAATTTTATAACGTGCTGTCAGCGGCGTAGCTAAACTTACTGGCAAACGCAACCGTTCAAACAAAATGCCATCAACACGAAAGCGAATCACGCAATCATGTTCTTTGGGTTCAATATGAATATCGGAAACATTTTCTTTTAGCGCAAGCAGTAAAATCGAATCGGCAATGTCAATAATGGGGCGTAATTCAACTAATTTTTCAGGTGACAAAAAATTGAGTTTTTTAAAATCAAACGACAAAATTAAATCGTCAATGTTATTACCCGATTGATAACGCAAGGAATACGCTGCATTTAATTCATCAGGAAAACATAGCATCAAATTGATAGGTTTACAGATAAGGCGTGACAGCGCGGATTTGATTCTTGAATCTTCGGGATGAACACAAGCAAGCGTTACGGTGTCTTCGATTTGATAAATGGGAATCGCTTGATATTTTTTTGCCAATTCCAGTGGTAATAGCGCAATGACTTCGTCTTGAAATGGTGTTTTATATAAATTTACATAAGGTATGTTAATAAGATTGCCTAAAATCTCCCCTGCAACGTCACGTTCAACAAAGCCGCGATGAATCGCCATTTCTGAAAAAATAAAAGCGTTACCTTCGGCTTCTTTAGCGAGCGTTTTAATTGAATCTTCACTCATGCCTGCTTTTTTGTAAAAAACACGGCAGACTTCTTGAGTGAGTTTCACGATTTTGCCCCCACTTTTTTCAACACGGTCAGTGTTGGTTTTATCGTTTCTTGTGAGACATCAATCGTGTCTTTTTTAATTTCAGACTTTTTTGGCGTAATGCCCGCAAGTTGCATTGCTAATTCTAAATCGTAACGCCGTTTTAGCGCACTTGCAGGGGATTCATTTTCTTTTATTTGTTGTGTCAACGAGCATCCACAGCGTCCGCAATAAAGCGCGTCCACTGCACACACAAAACCGCAGGCACAACGTTGATTTTCTAACGCTTGCCCGCAGGAACTACAAAAAAGATAACCTATCGGATTAGGATGATTACACGCCATAAAACTTTGCCGAAAGTTGAAAAAATAACCAATGCGTTACTTATCGACAGCAATCGCTAATTCATGATACCCAGCATGGTAATAAAGCAAAGGTTGTCCCGTTCTTACTTCGCTTGCTTGAATTTCACCAATCACAATGTAGTGAGACCCCGCTTGGATTTTTTCAATCAATTTACAATCAAGCGACACTAAACTTTCGCTTAAAAGCGGTGCGCCTGTCACAGAGGTATGCCAAGGATTGGTTGCAAAACGTTCTTCTTGACTAGCACCACCTGCAAATTGATTTGAAGCGGTTTGTTGCGCGGTTGTCAAAAAATTTACGGCAAAAGATTGGCTTTCTTCAATGCCTGCAACGGTTTCGGCATTAACGTTTAAATTGCACAAAATTTGCGCCGAATCCGCAGATAAACTGGCAAATGCCGTAACGGTCATGCCTTGTAAACCGTGTGTGTTTGAATTCGTTGTAATAATACTTACGCTGCTTGCCCAATACTGTAAGGCTTCTTTAAATTCAGTTTTGTTAATCATAATTTTTCCTGATGAATTTGAAATTACAGCGCGAACAATTCACGCATTTTTTGTCCTGATTGTTCAACGCGCATAAAGGCTTCGCCAACCAAGAAGGTATAAACGTCATTTGCAAGCATCAATTCAACGTCTTCACGAGTATGAATGCCACTTTCGGTAATTACTAAACGGTCGTCTGGAATCGTATCTTTTAACGTTAATGTCGTTTGCAAATTGGTTTCAAAGGTTCGCAAATTACGATTGTTAATGCCAATCAATTTGGTGTCGAGTGTTAACGCACGTTGCAATTCGTCTGCGTCATGAACTTCCACTAAAACGTCCATGCCAAGCGAAGTGGCAACGTCTGATAATTCATGTAATTTTGCATCATCCAGTGCCGCCACAATCAGCAAAATACAATCCGCACCAAGCGTGCGTGCTTCATGGATTTGATACGCATCAATCATGAAATCTTTACGCAAAACGGGCAATGGGCATCTGTCGTGAACCATTTGCAAATAGGCTTCTGAGCCTTGGAAGAAATGTTTATCGGTCAAAATCGACAAACACGCTGCGCCGTTCATAGCGTAATCTTGCGCGATGGTAACAGGTTGAAAATTTTCACGAATCACACCTTGACTTGGCGAGGCTTTTTTAATTTCAGCAATAATGGCGGGTTGTTTTAATCCCGCTTTGCGTTGCAACGCGGCGTAAAAACCACGCGGTTTTTCTGCACCGCTGGCAATTTCTTGTAGCATTTCAAGTGGCGTTTGCACGCGGCGACGAGCGACTTCTTCTTCTTTTTTTGCGAGAATGGTTTTGAGAATATCTGGGGTGTTAGTCATAAAATTTAAATGTGAAAGTGGAATGTTGAAGGTCTGATTTAAGCATTTTCTGTCATTAAATGACAATCATAGCGTGAACTTAAAACGCACCTAATTTTTGAATAACGGTAAAAAAATAATTTTCGAGTTTGGTTTTTTGAGAAAAAATTTTGTTAATGATGGCGACCAATTCTTCGCTGTCATCTTCGTAATCGTGAGCGAGTTGGTTGCGAATTGTGCGTAATTCAAACCAACCATCAATATCTTGCAAGTATTCAAGCTGTTCAAGCCGATTCAACATGTCGATGAACGATTTTGCAGTAGTATCTTCTTTTTTGAAATCTAAAACGGCTTTGAATAATTTCTGTCCAATGCTGTCTTGGAGTTTTGAAAATCGATATAAAAACTGATCCAAATAACTGGTTTGGTCTTCGTCGAAATTAAGATAACTCGATTCAGTCAATGGCAATAATCGTTCTAATTTTTGATATGCTGTGTTGAGTTTTTCAATATGTTTATGGCATTCAAAAATGATTTTTTGCAGGCGTAATTTTTCAACATTCATAATTCAATGCCCGTTTGTTTGGCAATTTCGTAAATAGGTTTTTCTTTCGTGAAATTATTGACGACAAGATCAATTTTTTGTTCGCCAAGTGCGAGATTTAATGCCATCAACAGTTTTATTTTTTTGTCTAACATAGATTCGGGATTTTTGATTTCGATGTACAAATCAATGTCGCCTCCTTTTTTAGCGTCGTCAACTCGTGAACCAAAAAGTATTAAGCGTGCGTCTTTGCCAAAAATTTCAGTTGTTAATTTTTTAATTGTGGTTTGTTGATGAGATGTTAGGCGCATAAAACCTGCTGATAAATTCGGTAATAATCACCACATATTTTATCGGAGCTAAACGCATTTTTGCGTTCAAAACCTGCTTTAGCATACTGATTTCGCAACGTTTCATTTTGATAAAGTGTTGAAATGGCTTCTGCGAATTCATTTTCGTCAAATGGATTGATTAACAAACCAAAGTCGTTATTTCCTAAAATATCAGGGATTCCACCGACATTTGCAGCAATCACAGGTTTTTTAAATTGAAAAGCCTCTAAAATTGCCGAGCCTAAGCCTTCTTCTTTTGATGGATAAACAAAAATATCAAACAGCGCGAAATAATCAGCGATATTTTCTTTAAACCCTTCAAAAATAACGTTCGTTAAATTCAAGTCAGCAGCTAATTTTTTCAGTTTCGCTTCATCTTTGCCAATCCCTAGCATCATAAAAACCATGTTTTCATGTTCACGCAATTGGTTTGCGGCTTTTAAAATTAACGACTGATTCTTAATTTCATCATCCAATGCACCAACATGACCAATAACAAATTTCCCTGCAAATTCTTTTTTTAACTGCGCTACATTTTCAGGATTTGCAACCAATTCACGCGCAATGTCAGGAATAATTTTGTGATTTTGATTCGGACAAAATTCACGCATCACCAAATCAATTTTTTGTGAAATCGACACAATTTGCGCGGCTTTTTTATACGCTAATTTCGTCAACCATCTTTCGCGTGGTTTGTTTAAAACACGTCGCGTTACTAAATACGGTCTTTGAAATAACAAATTTGCGGCTAAGGCAAAATAAATACTCCTTCCTTCGTGAACATGCAGCAAATCAAAGGATTTTAACTTCGGCACATTCAATAAAAACGGTTTTCGAATCGAAATAACAGAAATGTTTAGTTTTATCGCTTGTGCTTCAAGCAAACTGTTTTTGCGGCAAATCAATGTTTGTTCAATGTCAAAATGTTGCAAACCTTCAATAATGGCAAGCGTTTGATTTTCGCCGCCTCGCAAACCTTTTGCTAAATTGATATGAGCGATTTTCAACGACATTTGTTTTGTAATTCGAGCAATTTTAGATATTTGTAATAAACGCTTTCTGCGCTGGAAATGGCGAGCATTAAACCGTGTTGCCCGTCTAAAAAAGCGGCTTTCACAAAATAGGTTTGAATGAATTTCCACAACGCACGAAAAATCGCTTTTGATAACGAACCTTTTACGCCACGAGCGGCTAATTTTTGCGCTTGAAGCGTTGAATAGCTATTCACTTTCTCTAAAACTTCGTTCAAATCTTTGTATGATTCGTGCAAAATTGGCGCGGATAATTTACCGATTTTACCCTCGACAATCACCCGTTCATGAATCACGTCGTCGGTGAATCGTCCGACTTCACGACGAAATAAACGCAAAATATAATCAGGATACCAGCCGCCGTGTTTGATAAATTTTCCACAATAACTCGAAAGTCGAGGCAATAAAAAAGCGTCGAATTGATTTTGACTGATGGCATTTTCAATTTCTGTGCGAAGTTCAGGCGTAATAATTTCATCCGCATCAACCGATAAAACCCAATCGCCCGTTGCTTTTTCTAATGCGCGTTGTTTTTGAACACCAAAACCTTGCCAATCAGTCTCAAAAACGTGCGATGTGAATTCCTTGCAAATTTCAACGGTTTCATCTGAACTCCCCGAATCCAACACAATAATTTCATCCGCCCATTTCACGGATTCTAAACATTTTGCAATGTTTGCCATTTCGTTTTTGGTGATGACAATAACGCTAAGTTTTATTGCCATTTAAACTCACTATCAACACGAACGCCGTGCATGGTCATTTCATATTTTTGTAATTCATCGTTACGCCATTGTTTTGCTTGGCGAAGTTTTGCCATTTTTCGTAATTTTCGCTCTAGCCAACTTTGTTTTAATAAACGGTAATTGTAGCGATAACCCAAACCATCTTTAGCAGATAAACCGCGTTCTTGTTTCATTGCGGTTTGCGTCACCGAACCATAATGATGCAACCACGATTCGCCTGTAATCGCACACGGAATGCCTGCTTTTTCAGCTTCATTAAAAAACAACGTGTCTTCATAGCCGAGCAATTTTGGCACAGGTTGAAAATAACCAATGTCTTGCCAAACCGAATTATGAATCGCTAGACAAACCGCATGTCGTCCACCTAAGCGCAACGCGCCTTTCATTTTTGAAATTGCGTCACTTGCGAATGCGTCAAAATCATAATCTAACGCCCCTTCAATTAACGAGGGGGAAATAATTTTGAGATTATTTTTTTCAGCGACAGTGATTAAATTTTCAATCCAATCTTTACAAACCAACACGTCATTATTCATCACAACCGTCCATTCGGCTTGCAACGCTAACGCACCTTGATTCCACGCTACGCCACAACCTAAATTACCGTCATTAAAAATGCGTCCACCGAGTGGCAATGTTTCTAAATAGGCGCGTGTGCCATCACTTGAACCGTTATCTACAACCACCAAACGGCTTAAATCAAAACCGTGTTTGAGCATACTTTCAACGCATTGGCGCGTGTAATCAACTTGGTTATAACAGGCAAATGTCACAGCGTATTTTTGTGGATTCATGATGATTTTTACATTTGAAGAAAAATTTAAAGTGGCACGAATTCTAACACAGTCAATGCGCCGCAGAATTGAGCAATTTTGTAATCAGTTCATTCACGCGCTGCGCGGGTAATTCATCTAAACAACGACTACGGCTTTGCCGATTTCGCTCACAACCTTCCAATTGACATGGCACGCAATCGCCTTCTCCTTGTAGCAAATAAATGTTATTGACGTGCTGAGAGCCTTTGCGTTCAAACGGATTTTCACGATGTTGATAATCAAATGGAAATGGCGACCATACAACAGGATTTGTTGCACCAAATAAGGCAATAACTCGAACTCCAGTTGCGGCGGCTAAATGCGTCGCGCCTGTATCGACACCGATAAAAAATTGTGCGTTTTGAATAATGCCTGTTAATTGAGCAAGCGACGTTTTGCCTGCTAAATTGATGGCAGAATCGGGTAATTGCGTCATGATGTTTTCAATATACGCGAGTTCTTCAGGCGCGTTGCTGCCCGAAAAAACAGGCGTAATTCCTAAACTTAATAGATGATTCGCAACAGCTAACCAACTTTCAGTAGTCCATTGTTTATACGTCCATTGAGCGCAGCAATGTAAAACGGCGTATTTTAAATTTGCGGGCAGGGGATATTTGTTTTCAGTTCGTGGCGGCACTAATTTATAAACTGGCTCAATACTTACCAAATCAAGCAATTTCAAATGTTGCAAAACCGTATGCGTTTTATCATCGTCAAATTCAATCCAATGCGAAACAAAAAAACGTTTCCACCAGCCTGTTTTAGGTTTTGGTGGCACGGCATTTATTCGCAATGGTGCAGCAAACAAGCTATAAAAAAATGCACGGTCATTGGTCGGCAAAGCAAAAACCGCATTATAACGACGAAAAATTCGCCAAATAAGCTGACATTTTTCCTGAAAGCTGGCACGATGCAGGGCTGTTATCACATTTGAAATATCAGGATTGCCTTCTAACATAATTTGGGTATTTTTAAAGACTAAGACATCAAGTTGTGCGTTTGGATAAGCGACTCGCAACGAATGAATTAGCGGCGTTGCAAGCAACACATCGCCCAAATACGGCATGGCAATCACAAGAATTTTTTCTAATTTTAATTTTTTCATTTTGCTCAAAAATAATTTTTTATGACACATAACCAACATTTAAATTACCGCCCTGATATTGACGGATTGCGTGCCGTTGCGGTTTTACTGGTTTTGATTTTTCACGGATTCCCGCGATTTATTAAAGGCGGCTTTATTGGTGTTGATATTTTCTTTGTGATTTCAGGTTATTTAATTACGAGCATTATTTTGAAATCACAAGCGCGGGGTGATTTTAGCTTAATTGAGTTTTACAGTCGGCGAATTAAACGTATTTTTCCATCCTTGCTCGTGGTGCTGCTTTTTTGTTTAACCTTTGGTTGGTTTTCACTGTTAGCCGACGAATATCAAGCACTCGGCAAGCACGTTGCAGCGGGAGCTATTTATATTTCAAATCTCGTGCTGCAAAGTGAAGCGGGTTATTTTGATACTGATTCAGATTTCAAACCGTTATTGCATTTGTGGTCACTGGGGATTGAAGAGCAATTTTACTTGGTTTTTCCGTTACTTTTGATGCTAACGGCTAAGTTTAAAGGTAATGCTTTCACGTTAATTTTTTTAAGTTTAGTCAGTTCTTTTGCGTTAAATGTTTTGTTAATTGAACAAAATCCAACAGGCGTTTTCTTTTTTCCACAAACTCGCGCTTGGGAATTATTGATTGGTAGCGTTGTGGCTCACGTTAATTTATATCAACGTGAACGCTTTGATTCTTTTTTAGCCAAAACACATTTGTCATTCAACGTATTGTCATGGCTAAATGTGGCGTTAATTGCAGGCGCATGGATTGGTTTAGATTCGACAAAAATCACTTTTCCAAACGGTTGGGCATTATTGCCAACATTGGGCGCAGCAGGTTTGATTTTAGCGGGTGAAAAAGCGTGGTTTAATCGAAAAGTGTTGGCAAGCAAAGCGGCGATTTGGCTAGGTTTAATCAGTTATCCGCTTTATTTGTGGCATTGGTCATTATTGTCATTGCTACGAACAATTGAAATGGAAAAACCGAAAAGTTATTTACGTTTATCTGCTTTGTTGTTGAGCGTTTTTCTCGCTTGGCTAACGTATGAATTTGTTGAAAAACGGTTACGTTTTTGGAATCACAAAGGTGTCACAGCGGGGCTATTTGTTAGTTTATTATTCGTGGGTTCAATCGGTTTTTATATTCATGAACAAAATGGCTATCCCACTCGCTTTCATTATGAACAAAATTGGGACAAAGGCGAGTTAGGACAAACAGCATGGAAAGCAAAATGGCTCAGACAAAAAGAATGTTCAAATCGTTTTGGTGAAGAATACGTTTTTTGCCTCATTCAAAATCCTGAAAATCCCATTACGGTCGTTTTATTTGGTGACAGTCACGCGAATCATTTTTACCCTGCATTACTGGAAAATCGCAATTTGCATGAAGACAATATCTTGAATTTAGGCGGCAGTGGCTGTTCCCCATTTTTCGACACGTTAACGGACAAATGTCATGCGTCTATGCGTAAAGCCTTAGATTTTATTTTGACAACAAAGTCCGTGCATACCGTTTTTGTCAGTAATCGAGACAAGTTAATTATTGATGGTTTGAATGACCCAAAATTGCCACACAATCAATTCAAGACAGATAAAACGAAATCTGAAAATACCGCCGCTCTGTTTCAACAAACGATGCGTGAAACATTTCAACAGCTTTTAGCCGCGCAAAAACGGGTGATTTTTTTAACGGACGTACCCGAATTAGAATTTAATCCCACAGCATGTATTTCACGTCCGTGGCGACTTAGCAAAGAATCCGCAAAAATGCCCTGTGCCGTGTCGCGTGAACAAGTTGCAAAAAATCATCAGGCTTATCTTGATTTGGTTATGCCAGTGCTAAATGAATTTCCACAGGTTATTGTTTGGGATACGACAGGGGCATTTTGTGATGAAACGAATTGCTGGGCGGTCAAAGATAGACAAATGCTTTATCGTGATAGCGATCATTTGAGTGAGGTAGGCTCGCTATATTTGGGGAATTATTTAAATGAAAAATACTCGCTAGGAAATTAGTCCCAATAGTGCCGAAATAAAATCGATTTTCTCTGCCACATTTTCAAACTTGTGTACGAAGCGCAATTTGTCTTGTCCATCGAGTTTATAAATCTGTGGTTGAGTTTGAATGAGCGAAATCAGTTTGCCTAAATCGATATTCGGTTCAGGCAAAAATAAAATCCGTCCACCTTCCGAATGAGCATCGATTTTTTTAATGCCCATTGCCGTAGCTTGTTGCTTGAGTTGCGAAACGCTAAAAAGTGTTTGCGTCGGCTCAGGCAACAAACCAAAACGGTCAATCATTTCAATTTGTAAATCGCGCAAACTGTCGGCTGTTTGTGCGTTGGCAATGCGTTTATAAAGCACTAAACGTTCGTGAACATCGCCCAAATAGTCTTCAGGAATTAACGCCGTTGCTTGTAATTCGACTTCTGCACCGTTGCTTGCAGGCAAATCAAGTTCTGGATTTTTGCCTGATTTCAACGCCGACACCGCACGTTCTAAAAGTTCCGTGTAAAGCGTAAAACCAATTTCTTGAATTTGTCCGCTTTGACCTTCGCCAAGCAATTCACCTGCGCCGCGAATTTCCATATCGTGTGTTGACAGCATAAAACCTGCGCCTAATTCGCCAGCCGCTTCGATGGCATCTAAACGTTTGATGGCATCGGCGGTCATCACGGCTTTGGGTGGCACAATCAAATAGGCATACGCGCGATGATGCGAACGTCCAACCCTACCGCGTAATTGATGCAATGCCGCCAGCCCTAATTTATCAGCGCGATTGATAATAATGGTGTTCGCGCTAGGAATGTCGATGCCGCTTTCAATAATCGTGGTACTGAGCAAAATGTTAAAACGCTGGTGATAAAAATCGAGCATGATGCGTTCAAGTTCGTTGCCGTGCATTTGCCCGTGCGCGATTTCAAGCCGCGCTTCGGGAATCAATTTACTCAAATCATCCGCCATTTTTTCCATGCTTTTAATGTCGTTGTGCAAGAAAAAAACTTGTCCGCCACGCTTAATTTCACGTTGGCAGGCTTCACGAATTTGCTCATCTTCCCATTCGTTGATGAAGGTTTTAATTGGATGACGATTCGGCGGTGGACTGGCGATAATTGAAATATCACGCAAACCGCTCATCGCCATATTTAATGTACGTGGAATTGGTGTTGCGGTAAGCGTGAGCAAATCAATTTCAGCGCGTAATTTTTTGAATTGTTCTTTTTGACGCACACCGAAACGGTGTTCTTCGTCGATAATCACCAGCCCTAAATTTTTGTATTTCAAACCGTCGCCGAGCAATTTATGTGTCCCGATGACAATATCGACCACACCATTTTCAAGTTGAGTGGCAATTTCTTTTTGCTGTTTAGGCGTGACAAAACGCGACATCAATTCGATTTTTATCGGGAAATCTGCAAAACGGTCACAAAAATTTGAATGATGTTGCCCAGCGAGTAATGTTGTTGGCACTAGAACCGCGACTTGTTTGCCGCTTTGCACGGCTAAAAATGCGGCACGCATCGCAACTTCGGTTTTTCCAAAACCTACGTCGCCGCAAATCACTCTGTCCATCGGTTTGGCTTGGTTGAAATCGTCAATGATGTCTTGAATGGCACGGGCTTGGTCGGGGGTTTCTTCGAAACGAAAACCTTGCGCGAAACTGAGATATTCGCCTTCATCGGTGCGTTCAAAAAGCGGTGTTGCCGAATGTTCGTGTGCGGCGCGTTTGGCGTGAATTTCTAGCAATTCGGCGGCAACATCGTGAATTCGGGCGATGGCTTTTTGTTTGGCTTTGCGCCACTGGTCAGAACCTAATTTGTGCAAAGGCGCGTTTTCTTCGCTCATGCCTGTGTAGCGTGAAATGACGTGCAACGATGCAACAGGAACGTAAAGTTTGTCGTCATTCGCGTAACTCAACGCTAAAAATTCGCCTTCCATGCCGCCGATGGTTAGCGTTTGCAAGCCTAAATAACGCCCAACACCGTGTTCCGAATGCACAACAGGTGCGCCAATCGTAAGTTCATTTAAATTCGCAACCAGCGTTTCAAGCTGTCTTGCAGACGCTTTTCGACGGCGACGTTGCGGGGCTTTTTCGCCTGATAATTGGCTTTCAGTGATTAACGCAATGGCGGGGTTGTCAAGTATCAAACCCACATCGAGCGACGCAACAGTGATGCAATGCGAATGCTGAGAATTTAAAAACGTTTCCCAATCTGCAATCACTTTTGGATAAATCGATTCGCGTTTTAAGGTTTGCAATAACGCTTCACGGTGTCCTGCGGATTCGGCGACAAACAAAACTTTGCCATCAAAATTTTCAACAAATTGCGTTAAAGCCTGCGCGGGCTGTTTGGAATGTGGATTAAAACTAATGTCTGGCAAAGATGAAGAAATATCTAGCGCGATTTGTTCATGCTTTTTAAATTCAATGGCTAGATTTTCAGGTGATAAAAATAATTTTTCAGGTGAGGGCGCGTCATTTTTTCGCAATTCAAAACGACTTTTCACCGTTTTATCAAAATCAAAAATGGCTTCATTTAAATTTGGTAACAGTACAAAAATTGCAGCTTTCGGCAAATAATCAAACAACGTTGCTTTTTCGCTTTCGTCATTTGGAAATTCACGCGCGGGCAAAATCGTGAGCGATTCAATTTTTTCATCCGTCGAAAACGCGCGTTGACTTTCGACATCAAACGCCCGTAACGATTTCAAAATGCCATTTTCGCAACCCAACCGCAACGGCACGCGATTTCCCATTGCAAAAATATCCAAAACCGAACCATGCAATGCAAATTCACCGTGCGTGAAAACTTGTGAAACTTGCTGATAATCACGTTGTTTTAATTGCTGTGCAATGTCAGAAAGCGAATCACCAATGTTTAAAATTAGTTTTTGTTGCGCTAAAAAATCAGGCGGCGTGATGCGGTGCATCAACGTATTTGCCGCCACGATTAACGCGCCACTTTTAACCGTTGGCAAGGCGGTCAAGGTTTGCAAACGCTCTGACATAATTTCAGGTAACGGCGAAAATACGTCATACGGCAACGTTTCCCAATCTGGAAAATGCAAAATCGGTTGTGACTGATTTAAAAAAAAGGCGAGTTCATGTTCCAAACGCAACGCGCTGTGTGCATCGGGTGTGACGATAACAAATAATTTTTGATTCGCTTGAATCGCGCTAGCCAACGCTAATGCGTCGGCACAGCCGTTTAAACCTGACCAACTAACAGTCGGTTGTTTTGACGTAGGAAAGGGCAGATTAAACGAGGCGAACATGACTTTAAACTATAGCGGGACGTAACATTGAGGTTTTACCAACCATCACATGAAGCGTTTTACGCAAGCGTGTGAAAACGGATTCTTGAATGTAAGGAATGTTGTGTTTTTCGCAAATTGCTTTGACTAGCGGTTGCGCTTTTTGGTATTGACTTGCCGTCATTTCTGGCCACAAATGATGCTCGATTTGATAATTCAACCAACCGTGTAAAAAGTCCAATACATTCGTGCCACTTGGATAATTCACCGACCCGACAATTTGACGCAAATAAAACTCGCCTTTGCCTTTAGCTTTGTTGTCAAACATCATCACATCTTCGCCCGTATGATTTGGGCCAATCACTAAGAATGAATGTAGATTTGTGAACACTTCAGCAATTAACACGTTAATCAAAACGTTTGTCGCAGCCACTGCGCCAAGTGGTAAAAATAACAATGGAATCACTACAAATTGCACAACGCCGTAAGGCAACATACAACTGAGCCACAAATCTTTGCCCGCAGGTTTTAGTGGATTCCACATATCGGCCCGAGAAATTTGATTACG
>JAQTOT010000031.1 GCA_028713145.1 Methylococcales bacterium | reverse complement strand
ACAACGCATTACGTTGAAATTTTCTGTGCAGGACACGGGGATTGGTATTTCGCCAGAAGCGCAAAAAATGATTTTCGGCTCGTTCACACAAGCAGACACGTCGATTACTCGAAATTATGGTGGCACAGGGTTAGGTTTAACGATTTCGCGCAAATTAGTGGAATTGATGGGGGGAGAAATTTCACTTGAAAGTGAAATCGGCAAAGGCAGTATTTTTTCCTTCACGTTAGAGTTTGGACTGATAAATAAAGTGACAGAAACTGTTCTACCGATTGAAGATATTGCTGATGTGTCACCAATGCGACTTTTAGGTTTTAGACTGCTAATTGTTGATGACAATGACATCAATCTTGAAGTGGCTAAACGTATTTTTTCGAGCGAAGGGGCAATTGTGATAACTGCTCGAAATGGTTTGGAAGCTCTTGAATGGTTAAAAGAAAATGAAACAGGGGTGGATATTGTGCTGATGGATATTCAAATGCCTGTGATGGATGGTTGCGAAGCCACGCATGAAATACGAAAAATTCCCACTTTAGCCTCTATTCCGATTGTCGCTCTCAGTGCGGGCGTTTTAAAAACGCAAATGGATAAAGTGCAACATGCGGGAATTCAAAATTTTATCATCAAGCCGTTTAACGTTGAGGTTGCGGTGAATTTGATTCGTAAAGTTTTAGGTAGTCATTTCGTTGAACATACGATAGAAAACGTAGACGAATCAAAAGCGTTATCGCCCAAATTTGAAGGCGTTGATGTAGATAGTGCATTGGAAAATTGGAAGGAAATACATGTTTATCAAACATATTTAGTTCAGTTTTTGAATGATTACGAATTGGATTTAGAAAACATTGAAACGCTTGATTCCGATGACATAGCAGGCTTTGCACACAAAATAAAAGGCTCAGCAAGAGTATTAGGACTATTTGATGTGGGTGATGCCGCAGAAGAATTAGAAATCATTGCTGATGAAAATCAAAATACGGATGACGGAATAAAAACACTCAAAAAAGCAATGGCTATTGCAAGTAATTCGATTCATTTAATTGTTCAGCATCTTTAGTGCAGCTACACTATGCACCATCTTTGCATTCAAACTTAAAATAATACAAAAAGGACAAACAATGTTTAAAAAATCGATGACGATTGCAGATTTTGACCAAGAATTACATCAAGCCATTCAAGATGAACATAAACGCCAAGAAGACCATATTGAATTGATTGCTTCTGAAAATTACGCCAGTCCGCGTGTTTTCGAAGCGCAAGGTTCACAACTTACCAATAAATATGCCGAAGGCTACCCTGGCAAACGGTATTACGGCGGCTGTGAATTTGTGGATAAAGTTGAGCAACTCGCAATCGACAGAGCAAAAGAATTATTCGGAGCCGATTACGCCAACGTGCAACCACATTCAGGTTCACAAGCGAACATGGCGGTTTTCATGGCATTGTTGCAACCGCACGATACGATTTTAGGTTTGAGTTTAGCCGACGGTGGACATTTAACACACGGCGCAAAACCCAATTTTTCAGGCAAAATTTATAACGCGGTTCAATATGGTTTGAACGCTGAAACAGGGGAAATCGATTACGACCAAGTTGAACGTTTGGCGTTAGAACATAAACCAAAAGTAATTGTGGCAGGTTTTTCTGCGTATTCGCGTGTTTGGGATTGGCAACGTTTCCGTGATATTGCTGACAAAGTTGGCGCATATCTATTTGTTGATATGGCGCACGTTGCAGGTTTAGTTGCCGCAGGTTTATATCCAAATCCTGTGCCGATTGCAGACGTTGTAACCAGTACAACACATAAATCTTTGCGTGGTCCGCGTGGTGGTTTGATTTTATGCAAAAGCAATCCAGAACTTGAGAAAAAATTCGATTCCAACATTTTTCCTGGTATTCAAGGTGGGCCTTTGATGCACGTTATCGCCGCAAAAGCGGTCGCATTTAAAGAAGCCTTGCAACCAGAGTTTAAAGTTTATCAGCAACAGGTTATCGATAACGCTAGAGCAATGGCGAAAGTATTTATTTCGCGTGGTTTTGATGTCGTTTCAGGTGGAACAGATGACCATTTAATGTTGGTTTCATTGATTGCAAAAGGCATTACAGGCAAAGCGGCTGACGCGGCACTTGGCAAAGCGCATATCACGGTGAACAAAAACGCCGTACCGAATGACCCACAATCACCCTTTGTCACAAGCGGCATTCGAGTTGGTACGCCTGCACCGACCACACGCGGTTTCAAAGAAGCGGAAGTGACTGACATTGCAAATTGGATGTGTGATGTGATGGAAAATATCGATGATGAAAACGTGATTGCGGCGGTGCGTGAAAAAGTCAGCGCGTTGTGTGCAAAATTCCCTGTTTATAGCTAGTCGTTTTCTTGTAGAGACGCGACATCGCGTCTCTACTTATTCAATCAAGTCCATTGTTGCTGATAATCTTGGTAATTGTAATTTTTCACCAGTTCCAACTCACCGCTTGTTCGTTGCACATAAATTGACGGGAAGTTATGCCCATTAAAACGATTCGCTTTAATTAACGTGTACGCCCCCACATTTTCAAACGTAATTTTGTCACCAATTTGCAGCGGATGTTGAAAACGATATTCACCAAAAACATCGCCCGCAAGGCACGTTCCTCCTGCAAGAATAACGTTAAATCGTCCATTTTCATGATGCTGCAAAACTGTCGGAGACCGTTGATATTCAAACACTTCGGGATTGTGATTGATTGATGTATCCAAAATGGCAATCGTTTTACCGTCACTTTCAAAAACATCAATCACGCTGGCTATCATTTGCGCGGCATTGCCGACAACGCCATTACCAATTTCAAGATAACATTCAACGCCCAGTTCACGACGCAAATCAATCACCAAATCAATAAACGGCTGATGATCTTGAATGCTATGAAATAAATAGCCGCCACCAAAATTTATCCATTTCAGTTTTTTGAGTGATTGCCCAAAATAACTGCGTAATTTCTCAACCGTTTGAATAAGTGGTTTGAAATCAGTAGCTGAAAAAACGGTGTGAAAATGCAAGCCGCTCACTTGTTCAATTTGATTTGAATGCCAAAGCGCGTCTATGTCTATGCCTAATTTTGAATAACGCCGACAAGGATTAAATCTATCATCGCTGACAAAGGAAAGTTTTGGATTCACACGCAAACCAACAGAAGTTTCATTTTCAACTGCCGCTGCGTAACGATTATGTTGCGTGAGCGAATTAAAATTGATGTGCGAACAAAGTGTTGCAAGTTCATATAATTCTTCAGCAATTAACGCAGGCGTTGTTAAATGCACTTCGCCTTCACCCGCTAAAATTTCACGAGCGAGCGTGGCTTCAAAAAGTGAACTCACAGCAAAACCATCTACAAATGGCTTGGCAATTTCTAATACTTTTGCGCTCGGCAAGGCTTTCATCGCGTATAAAATTTTGCAGCCAGATTGCTTTGAAATACTGGCAAGCGTGGTTAAATTTTCAAGCAATTGTGTTTCGTTTAAGACAAAGGCAGGGGTTTTTAGAGACATTTCAAATACCTGATAGGTGGCAAAGTTCTAAGTTGTAGCGATTTCGGATAGAATTTACGCCTAACAACGACATTTTTTAACATTATAGTGGAGAGTGCATTGAGTATTCTAACGATTCTCGAATTCCCAGACGAACGGTTGCGTAAAGTTGCCGCACCAGTCAAAAACATTGATAACAGTACGCAAACGTTTATCGACGATATGCTTGAAACCATGTATGAATCAGGCGGCATTGGTTTAGCAGCAACGCAAGTGAATGTGCATCAGCGCATTTTAGTGATTGATACCAGCGAAGAAAAAAACGAACCGTTGTGTTTAATCAATCCTGAAATTATCAGTAAAGACGGTGAATTTGAATACAAAGAAGGCTGTTTGTCAGTGCCAGAAAGTTTTGAAAAAATCACTCGTCCAGGTCACATCATTGTTAAAGGATTAGACCGAAACGGCGTGGAAATTGAAATTGAAGCTCGCGATTTATTATCAACCTGCATTCAACACGAAATCGACCATTTGAACGGTAAATTATTTGTCGATTATTTGTCACCGCTCAAACGCCAACGTATCAAAACAAAATTAGAAAAAATGCACCGTTTGGAAGGCAAAAAATGAGAATAATTTTTGCGGGAACGCCTGAATTTGCTGTGCCAAGTTTGCAGAAGTTGATTGATTTGGGTCATGACGTTTGCGCGGTTTATACCCAACCTGATAGACCTGCTGGGCGTGGTCAACATTTGCAACCACCGCCTGTGAAAGTTTTGGCGTTAAAGCATAACATTCCCGTTTTGCAACCGCTGACGCTTAAAACCGATGACGAATTGCAAACATTTCAAAATTTCAACGCGGATTTAATGGTTGTGGTCGCTTATGGGATGATTTTGCCGCAAACTGTTTTAGATACACCACGTTTAGGTTGTATCAATGGTCACGGTTCATTATTGCCACGCTGGCGCGGCGCAGCACCGATTCAACGCGCTGTGATTGAAGGCGACAAAGAAACGGGCGTAACCATTATGCAAATCGTGAAAAAGCTCGATGCAGGCGATATGTTGCATAAAGAAATTTATGAAATTAAACCTACTGATACATCGGTGATTGTTCACGATGAATTATCGAAACTGAGTGCGATTGGTTTAGAAAAAGTGTTGCTGCAAATTGAAAACAATACATTGCAAGCCACACCGCAAGATGAAGCATTAGTCACTTACGCGGCAAAATTAACGAAAGAAGAAGCCTTAATTGATTGGACACAACCCGCTGAAAAACTGGTGCGAAAAATTCACGGTTTAAATCCGTGGCCTGTCGCACAGACAATATATAACGGTTTAACAATGAAAATTTGGAATGCTCAAGTTTTAAATGAAATGACAAATTTACAAGCAGGGCAGGTGCGTTCAACGTCTAAAACATTAGATGTTGCAACAGGCGAAGGTGTTGTACGAATTCACGAATTGCAAATGCCTAATGGCAAGCGAATGAATGCAAGCGCGTTTTTAGCGGCGCATGATTTGAATGGCGTAACACTCGGCTAAATTTTAGGAGGTAACAATGCAAAATTTCACACCGTATTCGGCTTTTTTAGGTGGCAGCTTAATTGGTTTATCGGCAGCATTATTGATGTATTTCAACGGTCGCATTGCAGGTATTTCGGGCATGATGGCAGGTGCGTTTGATTTCAAAAATAGTGAAAATCGTTGGCGAGCATTTTTTTTAGCGGGGTTAATTGCAACGGCGATTATTTTCAACGTTTTCGCGCCACATGAACCAGCAAGTTATTCACGTTCAACGTTATTGCTTATTATTTCAGGCATTCTGGTCGGCTTTGGAACACGAATGGGTAACGGATGTACGAGCGGTCACGCCGTTTGTGGCATGGCAAGGTTATCGATACGTTCAATTGTGGCGACGTTTATTTTTATGGGCGTAGCGATTTTAACTGTCTTCATTACACGCCATTTGCTAGGAGTTTCATCGTGACAAAAAATATCACAGCATTACTTTGCGGCATTTTATTTGGTTTAGGGCTGACCATTTCGCAAATGAATAACCCAGACAAAGTGCTTGCGTTTTTAGATATTTTTGGCGATTGGGATGCGAGTTTAGCGTTTGTGATGGGCGGCGCATTGATAACGCTCGCAACGCTACAACATTTTATTTTTAAACGCGAACGTCCCATTTTTGAAACGCAATTTCATTTACCTACAAAAAATAATCTAATTGATAAACGCTTAATTTTAGGCGCAATTATTTTTGGCTTTGGTTGGGGATTGATTGGTTTTTGTCCAGGTGCAGTTTTGGCGGCATTTGGCGATGGGAAAATTGAGCCATTTATATTTACGCTAGCTTTAGGCGCGGGTATGATGCTATTTGGTTGGTTTGACAAAGCAAAATAATAACAATGAGGAGCTTGGCAAAATGAACAAATACTTGATACACATTTTTTTTATTCTCACGATTAGTATCGGTAGTTTTATGATTTTCGATCGTTTAAATGCCGAACCGCCCGTTGATAATTCGCTTGCGTATTCGGATTTTATTGATCGTGTGAAAAATAAACAGGTTGATAAAGTCGAAATTATGGGGCAGTCGATTAAATTACGCACTTCCGATGGTGAAACTTACGAAACGTTTAACCCTGGTGATGGACACTTGATTGACGATTTGTTGCAAGCGGATGTGCAAATTCGTACCAAAGTTCCACCAAAACAATCGATGTTTATGCAAATTTTCATTGCTTGGTTCCCAATGCTTTTGATGATTGTGGTGTGGATTATTTATATGCGTCGCAATCAAGGTTATGGGGCAAATGGCTTTGGAAAAAGCAAAGCAAAAATGCTTGAAGAAGATAAATTAACCGTGAAATTTGCGGACGTGGCAGGTTGTGAAGAAGCCAAAGAAGATGTTGAAGAACTCGTTGATTTTTTGAAAGATCCACAAAAATTCCAGCAACTTGGCGGTAAAATTCCACGCGGTATTTTAATGGTCGGACCTCCTGGAACAGGTAAAACGTTAATTGCTAAAGCGATTGCAGGTGAAGCAGGCGTTAAATTTTTCAGTATTTCAGGTTCAGATTTTGTTGAAATGTTTGTTGGTGTGGGCGCGTCGCGCGTGCGTGATATGTTCGCACAAGCAAAAGAACATTCACCTTGCATTATTTTCATCGACGAAATCGATGCTGTCGGTCGTCAACGTGGGGGCGCGGGAATTGGTGGCGGTAATGACGAACGTGAACAAACCTTAAATCAGCTTTTGGTTGAAATGGATGGTTTCAACGGTAACGAAGGTGTAATCGTTATTGCGGCAACAAATCGTGCCGATGTACTTGATAAAGCGTTGTTGCGTCCAGGTCGTTTCGATAGACAAGTCAATGTTGGTTTGCCTGATGTGCGTGGTCGTGAACAAATTTTAAATGTTCATATCAAAAAAGTGCCTGCTGCTGACGATGTCAAATTATACGATTTAGCTCGTGGTACACCTGGTTTTTCAGGTGCTGATTTGGCGAATATCGTAAATGAAGCCGCGTTACTTGCTGCCCGCTCAAGCAAAAAAGAAGTCAGCATGAGCGACCTTGAAAAAGCGAAAGACAAAATCTTGATGGGTGCAGAAAAACGCACCATGGTCATGACCGAGGAAGATAAATTGCTCACGGCATATCACGAAGCGGGGCATTGTATTGTTGGCGAATTATCACCAGAACATGATCCTGTTTATAAAGTGAGCATCATGCCGCGAGGCAGAGCTTTGGGTATTACGATGTTTTTACCTGAACAAGACCAATACAGTGCAAGTCGGCGCAAATTAGAAAGTCAAATTGCGAGTTTATTTGGTGGACGGATTGCGGAACTCATGATTTACGGCGGCGATCGCGTGACAACAGGCGCATCAAACGACATTGAACGCGCTACCGAATTGGCGCGTAATATGGTGACACGTTGGGGCTTTTCTGAAAAATTAGGCACGATGGTCTATGGCGAAGAAGGTGGACAACCTTTCATGGGGTATGCGTCAAAAGGCAGTAAAGTGTCAGAACTTGTCGCGCAACAAATCGATGAAGAAATTCGTGCCGTGATTGATGCGAATTACAAGCGTTCGGAAAAAATCTTGCAAGATAACATCAGTATTTTGCACAACATGGCAAAAGCGTTAATGAAATGGGAAACCATTGATAAAACACAAATCGACGCGCTGATGGCAGGTAAAGAACCGTTGCCACATCCTGAATTTCCATCGCATGATTTGGCAAAAGCCGATGAGGCAGAAATTGACGCGAAATTGGAAACGGCGGTTGCATAATGATTTTGTACCACAATCCACAATGTTCTAAATCACGGCAAACACTCGCGTTGTTACAAGAAAAAGGCGTTGACGTTCAAGTTATTGAATATCTAAAAACGCCTTTGACAGTTGCCGAATTGGAAAGTATCGCGCAAAAACTCGGTTTAGAGCCACGGCAATTTATGCGTCACGGTGAAGCGGAATATGAAAAGGTTGCTGATGAAAATTTAACGCGCCAAGAATTATTTGAAGCTATTGTGAAAACGCCACGATTACTTGAACGTCCGATTGCTGTGACAGATACCAAAGCGGCAATCGGCAGACCACCTGAAAATGTGTTAGCACTATTGTGAATACACGTTATTTTCATTGGCTTGCGGTAAGCGCGTTTTTAGGATTATTCAGTTTGCTAATGCTTTGGCAAACCGTTTTATTTCCCTCAACGCGCTTTCCTGTTGCCTTGAGTTTGCTTTTAAGCATCACGCCGTTACTGATTCCACTGCGTGGTTTTTTAAATGCAAACAAAAAAAGCTGTTCGTGGATGGCGTATTTGAGTTTGTTTTATTTTATTCACGGTGCAATCGAAGCCTACGCTAACGCTGATGAAAGAATGCTTGCAATCTCAGAAGTATTTTTAAGTTTGTTACTCTTTTTTGGCGCAGCGTTTTACGTTCGTCCTCCTTTCTCACGCGCTCATGACTGAACAATATCCTTTGCATTTTGAATTCCGCGCAAATCAGACGTTTGATGATTTTTTTGCGGGCGCAAATCAACCGATTATCGAAGATTTAAAGCAATGTGTTTTAGGTCGTGGTGAGCAGCAAATTTTTTTGTGGGCAAAAACAGGGCAGGGGAAAAGTCATTTATTGCAGGCGTGTTGTCATTACGCGCAACAGCATGAATTTCATTCTTTTTATTTTGATTTGGCGCGTTATAAGTTTCACAACTACGCCATGTTTTTGGGTTTGGATGATTTTGAAGTCGTGTGCATTGACAATATAGATGCCATTATTGGACAAAAAAAATGGGAGCAAGCCTTGTCTGCGTTTATGCAACGCCATTATGAGCGTGGACATCGTTTAGTTATTGCCGCGACAAATTTGCCTAATCACATGACACTTAAAACCTCTGATGTGAAAAATAACTTAGGTTGGGGGTTGATGATTCAGCTTAAAACGCTTGTCAATACGCATACTGTCGATGCACTCATTTTCAAAGCTGACTCAATGGGTTTTGAACTTTCACCGCAAGTGGGGCGTTTTTTAATGATTCAACATCACGATGACCTTGAAAGTTTATGGCTTTTGTTAAAAAAATTAGACCGTGCTTCGCTTTCTGCAAAACGTCGATTAACTGTGCCATTTTTGAAACAACTATTTGAAACACAAAGCGCGATTGAGGAATTTTGATGCACGTTTTTCAAACAATTTCACACGTTCGGCAGTGGCGAAAATCTGCCCAGCGCGTCGCATTTGTACCAACGATGGGGAATTTACACTCAGGGCATTTGCAACTAGTGCGCGAAGCAAAAAAATACGCTGATAAAGTCATTGTTAGTATTTTTGTGAATCCAACGCAATTTGGCGTAAATGAAGATTTTTCAAGCTACCCGCGCACTGAACAACGCGACCTTGAATTACTTGCGGCTGAAAATTGCGACGCTGTTTTTTTACCAAATGTAGAAACGATTTATGCACAAAATGCCCAAACAACGGTCAGTGTGTTGCAAGTTTCACAACATTATTGCGGTGCAAGTAGAGCAGGGCATTTTGACGGCGTAGCAACCGTTGTGTGTAAATTGTTTAACATTGTGCAGCCTAATGTGGCGTTATTTGGCTTAAAAGATTTTCAACAATTTTGTGTAATTCAAACGATGGTGCGTGATTTGCATTTGCCTGTTGAATTGATTGGCGTGCCGACTGTGCGCGAAGTTGACGGATTAGCGATGAGTTCACGCAACGGCTATTTAAGCGAAACAGAACGTGAAATTGCTCCAACACTTTATCAAACGTTGCAAATGGCTCGAGATAATTTGCTTGCAGGTCAAGCAATCGTTGACGTTGAAAATGTCGCCATTACACAGTTAACGCAAGCAGGTTTTAGCGTGGATTATTTCAATGTCGCGCGGCGTTTGGATTTAAAAATGGCACAACAAAATGAACCACATTGCATTATTTTAGCAGCCGCTAAATTAGGAAAAACGAGGCTTATTGATAATTTATGGTTGTAAAAATGGTAGGCAATGAGCATGAATGAGTTCCAATATATTCATGTTTTACTTGTTGAAGATGAGATAGGCGACGCACATTTAGTCAAATCTGCACTCAAGAAAAATAAAGAAATTACCTTTGATGTAACGTGGGTTGAATCGCTTTCTCTTGCAATACAGGCGTTGAGTGAAAATGATTTTGACGTGATGTTGCTTGATTTGTCGTTGTCGGATTCTGATGGCTTAAAAACTGTTGAAATTGCACGAAAAATGGCTGGAAATTTACCCATTGTGGTACTGACAGGTCGTAGTGATACCGATTTTGCACTTACTGCACTGAAAGCAGGCGCGAATGATTACATGGTAAAAGGCGATTTTGGTTTTGATGGGCTAACGCGCGTTATTCGTTACACGCTGCTTCGTGTTGAAATGGAAACGCATAACAAATTGTTGGTGGCTGCTTTGAATGCAGCGGCAAATGCGATTGTGATTACAAATAAAGACGGTTACATCAAATGGATAAATCCCGCATTTAGTCGTTTAACAGGTTATAGCGAACAAGAATCGCTTGGAAAAAGACCGAGTGATTTGGTGAAATCGGGGGTTCAAGACCTTCGTTTTTATCAAGAAATGTGGGAAAAATTACTTGCAGGTGAACATTGGCGTGGTGAAATTATCAATAAACACAAAGATGGTGAGCTGTATCACGAAGAGTTAAGCATTGCGCCTGTAAAAAATAGCGTAGGCGACATTGTCAATTTTATCGGAATTAAAGAAGACATTAGTGAGCGCAAAGCCTTAGAGGAAAAACTTCAAAAACTTGCTAATACCGATTCTTTAACGGGCCTATTCAATCGGCGCGTTTTCTTAGAACGTTTAAAACAAGAATCAGAGCGCATTGTGCGTTTGGGTGGTTTTGCGGCATTACTCATGCTCGATTTAGATTTCTTTAAGCAAATTAACGATACTTATGGACACGCGACAGGTGATGAAGCATTGCGTCAATTTTCCAAAATAGTCAGAAATCATTCCCGTAGCATTGATATTCCCGCGCGTTTAGGTGGGGAAGAATTCGCCATTTTATTACCTAGCACGAATCAACATGATGCTGAAATTGTGGCGGAACGTTTGTGTCAAGAAGTGTCTGAAATTGCCATTGAGCATTCCAAAGGCATTGTAAAAATGACAGTCAGCATTGGTGGCGCGTTAATTTCGGCTGATAACTCGGATGGCGAATTGGCATTAAGTCATGCGGATAATGCGTTATATCACGCAAAAAAAACGGGACGTAACAAAATTTGTTGGTTTAAAGAATAACGTTAACGTGCTTTTGCACAGACCCAAATTTGTACACGATGACAGCCTGCCATTTTCAACGCTAGCGCAAGTTCGTGAACTGTTGAACCCGTTGTCATCACATCATCGACTAACGCAACGTGTTTTGCGTTAAATTTCTCTGAAACGAAAAACGCATTTTTGATATTTTCACCACGTTGCAGCGCATTTAAACCAATTTGATGCGCGGTGTCACGATGCCGAATGCAACTGTGCAAATCAAGTGGCACGTTTAATTGCTTTGATAAAACTCGCGCAAGTTCAATGGATTGATTAAAACCACGCTCTTGATAACGATTTTTATGCAGTGGCACAGGAATGATGCAATCGGGTAACTGAGCCGTTTTTTGTAAATAATCCGCCATTAAACCGCCTAAAAGCCTTACACTTGGATAATGACGATGAAATTTAAGCTGCAAAATTAAATACCGAATACTGCCTTGATGCACAAATGGGGCAAATGTTTCATCAAATGCAGGTGGATTCTCAAAGCAGTCTGTACACAAACCGTTTGAATGTGGCGAGATGAAATCGCTTGCACATTGATAACAACGAGGCGTGTGTTTGGGAAGCTCTTCATAACATGCCGCGCATAAATCCCGATTTTCAAACCCCTTGTCACCACACAAAATACAGCGTGGTGGCATGAAATAATTGAGTGTTTTTTCAAGAAATTCATGCCAAATCACGACATTATTTGGAAATCAAGGCTTCAATTTTGCCAAGCAAACGGTCTAAATCAACAGGCTTGGTATCGTAATCATCACAACCACCGTCAAAGGCTTTTGCTTTCGCAACATAAGACGGCATAGCATGTGCGGACAAGGTAATCACTGGAATATGTGCTGTCGTAGCATTCTTTTTGATAAGGCGCGTGGCTTCTAAACCATCCATTTCAGGCATATTCATATCCATCAAAATTAAATCAGGTAATTCGGCAGTGGCTTTTTCAATGCCTTCTTGACCATTTAATGCAAATACAACGGTGTAACCTTTTCTAATTAAACGGCGCGACAACATATCGCGGTTCATTTCATCGTCTTCAACTAATAGTATTTTGCTCATGACTCATTCCTCTTTGTGTTTGAAATTATGACTATCTTGTACAACCAACATCGGTAAATCAACCGTAAACGTTGAGCCTCGGTTAATTTCACTATTTACACGAAGTTCACCGCCCATCATTTCACAAAAGCGACGGCTAATCACCAGCCCTAATCCTGTGCCACCATATTTGCGCGTTGTTGACGCATCGGCTTGGGTAAAGTGGCGAAATAATTTTTTGATTTGTTCAGGTGTTAAACCAATGCCTGTATCGCTCACGGAGAAAAGTACACGCTCTTCTTCACCATGCAAATAATTTTTCGCGGTCAACGTAATGATGCCATTGCTGGTAAATTTTGCGGCATTATTGAGCAGATTAAACAAAATTTGTTTTAATTTGGTGACATCTGCATTCATGGTTTTAAAAAGTAAATCACTTTTTTCAATGACAAATTGGTTGTTATTGTTTGCCATTATCGGAAAAATCATGGTTTCAACGTCTTTTAACATCCATTTCAAATCAATTTCTTCAACGAAAATATCCATTTTCCCTGATTCAATTTTTGATAAATCCAAAATGTCGTTAATCAAATGTAATAAATGTTTGCCTGCACGATGAATTTTATTTAAATCATCAACAAATTCAGGGTGTCCAATTTCTGCTGCGTCTTCTTGTAGAATTTCACTATAACCAATAATGGCATTCAGTGGCGTGCGAAGTTCATGACTAACATTAGCTAAAAAATCGGATTTAAGGCGACTTGCTTCTTCGGCTAATTCTTTTGCTGCATGAATGTTATCTTCAAAACGCTTACGTTCAGTAATATCTCGAACTAAAACACAAACACAAGAACCACTTTCATTTAAATTGGGCAAATGATTAAAACTCACTTCGGCGGCAAATTCACTGCCATTTTTTCGAATGCCTGTATTTTCAGTCACTAACTCGACAAGATTTTTAAAATACAGTTCACTAGAACCATAACCAAAAATTTGTGCGGCACGCGAATTACATAGCACAATTTCACCTTTTTCATCAGTCACTAGCATCGCATCGGGGGCTGATTCAATAATGCTATGGAACCATGTTCGTTGGTCGCGCAACGAATCTTGCATCGCTTTAACTTGAATGTGAACTTTAATGCGCGAAAGAAAAATGGCGGGATTGATGGGTTTGGTAATGTAATCAGCGGCACCTAAATTTAAACCGTAAATTTCGTTGCCAACTTCAGATTTTGAGGTGAGAAAAATAATGGGGATTCGGCGTGTTGCAGTATCACTTTTTAAAATTCGACATACTTCGTAACCATCCATTTCGGGCATCATAACGTCGAGTAAAATCAAATCGGGGGGTGAATTTTGAGCAATACCAATAGCCTCTTTGCCATTGTTTGAGACTTTGACTTCATAGCTGTCGTAAAGTAAATGACTTACAAAAGTCAAATTATCGCTAATGTCATCAACAACGAGAATGGTGGGCTTTTTTGCGAAAGGTGAAGTTTTTGTCATTGAATCACTGGGGCTTGAATTCAGGGCAATTTCTGCAAAAGACGCGATAACTTCGCGTCTTTACAAGAATTATTGATTTCTTTAATCAAAATGCACTAATTCATAAGGCAATGACGGTTCACGCCCTGCAAGTAAATCCGTTAAAAATTTCCAAAATACATTTGCCGACGGCGGACAACCAGGCAGAAAGTAATCAATTTTCACCACTTCGTGAATCGGGTGTACTTTGTCGAGCAACAACGGCAATTCCACATCACTTGGAATTTGAGCATTCTCAACGCCAATACCATCGCGGTATGCTTCGTTCAAACAATCTTCCAAATTGATATGATTTCGCATTGCGGGTAAACCGCCGTTAATGGCACACGCGCCCACCGCAACAAGCGTTTTACAATTCTTGCGGAACTCGCGCAAAACGTGGACATTTTCAGAATTACAAACGCCACCTTCAATCAAACCGATGTCACAATCTGTGCTGCAATGCTCAATATCGGTAAGCGGCGAACGGTCAAATTGAACGTGTTCAACGAGTTCAACTAATCTTTCATCTAAATCCAAAAACGACATGTGGCAACCAAAACAGCCTGCTAACGAAACTGTGGCAACTTTTACTTTTTTATTCGTCATGGCTTGCTCCTTCTGCGGCTAACGCAACCGTATCAATATGTGCGTGGTCGAAAATTCGTTGTCCGATTGGCACTTTATAACCTGTGCGTTTAATTAAAATCGCGCCTGTTGGGCAAATATGCGCCGCACAATCATTCACGTCTAAATCAGAATCTTTGAGTAAACCACTTGGCGAATTCACAACTAAACGCTTTTCAATGCCGCGACCACTAATTGCAAACACATTTTTGCCATCTTCTTGCTGACTGGCGCGAACACAAAGCGTGCAGAAAATACAGCGATTGTGGTCAATCATCACGTCAGGATGCGAGGCATCGACTTCTCGGTTTTCAAAGAAATGCGGGAAATGATTGTCTGTCATACCTAAATGGTAGGCGACAGCTTGAAGGTTGCAATTGCCTGTTTTTTCGCACGATGGACAGAAATGATTGCCTTCGACGAAAAGCATTTGCGTAATTTTTTCGCGGTCGTCGTTGAGTTCTTTTGTAATGTTGGTGATGGTTTGACCTTTAGCCGCGGGAAACGTACACGCCGAACAATTACGCCCATTGACTTTCACCGTACACAATTTGCAACTGCCGTGCGGCGTAAATTTCGGATTGTGGCACAAATGCGGAATATAAACGCCTGCCGCTGTTGCCGCTTGGATGATGGTTTGCCCGTCTTCAAACGGAATCACTTTTCCATCGATAACGATTGTTTTACTCATAATTTTAGTCCTCCACTTGCGCCAAATGGGCGTGCGCGTCATCACGATGCGCCATACGTCGTGCGGTTTCGAGCGATTTATCCAAATCAAAACCAGGTTCATAACTGATTTTTTTCAGCATACTTTGATACAACTCAGGATAACGTTCGAGCGTTGTCAATACGGGATTTGCGGCAGTTTGACCTAAACCGCAATGGCTGTAATTTTTGATGATTTGGCAAAGTTCTTCGAGTGCGACAATATCGCCTGCGCTCCCATGACCTTCGACAATTTTATCGACTTGTTTTTTCAGTAATGATGTTCCGACGCGGCACGGCGTACAGAATCCACAACTTTCGTGGGCGAAGAAATGACTGAAATTGTGAACGATGTCTAAAATGTTGCGCGAGTTGTTGAAAACAATAAACGAACCACCTGTGGCTAAATCTTCAAAAGCAATTTTGCGTTCAAATTCATCGTTAGCAATAAATGTCCCTGACGGACCACCGACTTGTACACCTAAAACATCGCTCGCGCCGCAATCGTTCAAAATGGTTTGAATGGTTGTGCCGAAAGCGTATTCGTAAATGCCCGCTTTTGCACAATCGCCGCTGATGCTGAGAATTTTCGTGCCTTTCGATTTTGCTGTACCGAGATTTGCGAACCATTCGCCGCCGTGAATAGCGATATTCGCCGCCGCTAAAAATGTTTCAACGTTATTGACCGATGTGGGTTTGCCTAAATAACCACTGGTAACAGGGTAGGGCGGACGATTACGCGGAATACCTGCTTTGCCTTCGAGTGATTCGATTAACGCCGATTCTTCACCGCAAATATATGCGCCTGCACCGAGACAAATTTCGATGTCGAAATCAAAACCGTGTTGCAAAATGTTTTTGCCGAGCAAATTTGCGTTGCGACGTGCTTGTAAAATACCTTCGAGTTTTTCGTAAAGATGTAGATATTCGCCACGCAAATAAATGAAACCTTGCGTTGCACCAACGATTGCCGCTGCAACAGTCATGCCTTCAAAAACTGAATCGGCATAAGAATTCAACAATACGCGGTCTTTAAATGTACCTGGTTCGCCTTCGTCAGCATTGCAAACGATATAGCGTTGTTTTTGTTGATGTACGCTAACGTCGCAAATACCTTCATCTTCGCTACAAAATTTCCATTTCCAAGCTGTTGTATAACCCGCACCACCGCGTCCACGCAAACCAGATCTTTCAACTTCGCTTAAGGTTTCTGTCAAACCGCGTGCAAATGTGGCGTTAATCGCTTCGCCTTGCGTTGGTTTTTGGTTTAGCAATAAGTCGGGCTTGATGATGTTGTCTTGAACATCGAATAAATCACGCGCCCATTGGTCTAACGGCAACTGCTTATTCACGTTTTCAACAATTTCATCGATGCGAGCTTTGGTTAATTTCGTAATCGCGTAGCCATTCACAAGTCCCGCAAGCGATTGGTCGCACATTCCTGTGCAAGATGTGTTGTTTAAACTCACCACACCATCAGCCCGAACTTCGCCAATTTTAACGCCTAATTTTTCAGCGAAATAAGCAATCAGTTCTTCTTGTCCAACCATTAAATCAGTAATCGAACTACTGATTAAAATATCGTATTTACCGCGTGGTTCAAGATGAAAAAAACTGTAAAACTCGACCAC
This sequence comes from Methylococcales bacterium, assembly GCA_028713145.1. GTDB lineage: Bacteria > Pseudomonadota > Gammaproteobacteria > Methylococcales > Methylomonadaceae > UBA10906. The sequence continues at coordinate 1,847 of JAQTOT010000031.1, read as the reverse complement.
ATTTTGAATTTGTGTGCGTGGAATGTTGAGCAGTTCTGCGAGTTGCTCAATGGCTTCTTTGGGAATGTACAAATACTGTGCTTGCACGCCGCGCAGAATTTTCAGCAAGCGCGTGGCTTGAAAATCGTTTTCTTGCGCGAGTTGTTTTATAAATTGCTGCATAAAATCACCTTTTCATTTTCTCGTTGAAATCAACTTTTATAACGACTTTAGCTTAACGTATTTATGTGACATTGAAACGAAAATTACACAGAATTTTATTGTGCTTATGCGTAACTCGAACCTGCTGATTTTAAGCCTAAACGTGCAAATAACGCCAAATCACGATTTGTCATTGGGTTGTCGGTAGTGAGTAATTTATCGCCGTAAAAAATCGAATTTGCGCCTGCTAAAAAGCACAAGGCTTGCATTTCGTCGCTCATTTCGTTGCGACCCGCTGACAACCGCACGCGCGATTTTGGCATCATAATTCGTGCGACGGCAATCGTGCGAACAAACATTAACGGGTCGAGTTGTTCTGTACCCATTAACGGCGTGCCTTCAACTTGCACCAACATATTCACAGGCACGCTTTCAGGATGTTGCGGCATATTAGCAAGTTGGAGTAATAAATTTGCACGGTCTACATCGCTTTCGCCCATGCCAACAATCCCGCCGCAACACACGTTAATGCCTGCGTTGCGAACACGGTCTAATGTGTCGATGCGGTCTTGATAAGTGCGGGTGGTGATGACTTCTGAATAATAATCTTCCGAGGTGTCTAAATTGTGATTGTAATAATCTAAACCACCTTCTTTTAAACGTTCGGTCTGCGAATCGGTGAGCATTCCAAGTGTGACACAGGTTTCCATGCCTAAGGCTTTTACGCCTTGCACCATTTCGACAACACGCTCAATGTCTGAATCTTTTGGTTTGCGCCATGCTGCGCCCATACAAAAGCGCGTTGCACCGTTATCTTTTGCTTGTTGCGCGGCTTGCAAAACGTCGCAAATTGGCATCAACGGTTCAGGTTTTAAACCCGAATCGTAACGCGCACTTTGTGGACAATAACCGCAATCTTCCGAACACGAACCTGTTTTAATACTGAGCAAACTGCTCACTTGTACTTCGTTGGGATTAAAATTTTCGCGGTGAATTGTTTGCGCTTGAAATAACAAATCGTTAAACGGCAAACCGTACAATGCTAAAACTTCTTCAACTTGCCAATCATGGCGGATTTGGGTGCTGCTCATTAAATGTAAAACTCCTAAATTTTTATAAATCAATATCTAACGATAAATTTCACTACGATGTCCGATTTTTACGACGTTAATTATTAACACATCGTTTTCAATACTGTAAATCACACGATAATCGCCTACTCGAATTCGATATAACTCTGAACTCGATTTTTTAATTTTTTCACGCCTGAAGGTCGTGGATTTGTTGCTAATAATTCAATCGCGCTGAAAATTTTACGTTGTTGAATACTTGGCAATTTTGCAAACGATTTTTCAGCGGACGGTTTGATGATAATGTCATAATGCATATTTCGACTTTAATTCAGAAAGTGAAATACCACCTTGTTCTTTTAAGGCTTGCTCGGCTTCTTTTACATCGATTTCGTCTTGATAAAGTTCAAATAGCATCGCTAAAAAATCATCCACTGATTTCCCCACAACGGCTGCCATGTTGGCGAGTTGTGTTTCGTTATATTCACTAATTTGCAACATTAAAACCTCCAAAAAAATCAAAATCCCAACGCTGACAAAGCTAAATACCTAATGTTAATTTTATCTGTGACAAAGTTTGAGTTGGTTTGGAAAAATCTTGGTGTTTTACTTTTTGAATGTGCAGATAATCAAGAT
>JAQTOT010000030.1 GCA_028713145.1 Methylococcales bacterium | reverse complement strand
AAATGACAGCATGCGGCGAAATTTCGACGGAATAAGTTGCATCTGGATGCAGCAACGAAACCGCTTTAACAAATGCCATTTCAGGATCAGCACAGCGCAATAAAACGAGTGAATCGGGGACATTTTCAACCTCAAAATCATCTGCAATAAAACACGCGCTTGCCTGTGAAGTTTGCAAATGAACGCGATAACGCGCTTGGGTGAGCTGTGTTACTTGCCCATTTTTTGCACTTACAATGTCATTTGCCGACGTAATTTCTTGCGCGGTATTTTTACCTTCAACAGTTGCTCCACACGCTTGCGCTAATTCTTGAATGGTCATTGTCATTTTTTGTTCTCGTTTTGGGTTTAAATTTCCAGCGCATCGTTGCGCCAATGTCCAGATTTACCGCCTGCTTTTTCAAGCAATCGCACGCCACTTATTTCCATGCCACGATCGACGGCTTTACACATATCATAAATCGTTAAAAGTGCGATTTGCGTTGCAGTTAAGGCTTCCATTTCAACGCCTGTTTGCCCATTTGTTTTGGCAGTGACTTGAGCGCGAATGCGATTTTTTTCAGGTTGCGGCGAAAGTTCAATTTCAACATGCGTTAAGGGCAGGGGATGACAAAGGGGAATTAAATCCGCTGTGCGTTTGCTCGCCATAATGCCTGCAATTCGAGCAATACCAAGTACATCGCCTTTTTTGTGTCCGCCCTGCAAAATCAATTCTAACGTCGCAGGTTGTAAATAAATAAAACCTTCCGTTACCGCGATACGATTTGTCACGGCTTTATCGCCAACATCTACCATGTGCGCTTCGCCTGCGGCGTTGAAATGGGTAAATTTTTGAGTTTGCATTTTTAATTTTCTTTTGCGTTGAGTTGTTCAATTTTTTGCCAAAATAGCGGACTATCAAAATTACTTGCAAGCGTTACCGTTACCAGCAAAAGCAATACAAACGCGTTTAATCCTAAACCGAATTTTAATTCTGCCATTGACGCGAGTTTTACGCAGGCAACAATGATTCCGAGTAAATACACTTCGAGCATTGCCCACTCTTCAATGTGGTGCAACGTGCGTAGCCAAAGGCTCAAATGTTTATTGGCACGATTAAAAAGTAAATGTCCGCTAATGAGTAACGCCAGCACAATGTTCAAAAATGGAAATAACACGCTGGATAAAAAAACCAATACCGCAACGCCCCACATTCCTTCGTCAAATAACGTTAAAACACCGCTAATCAACGTCCCATCTTGCGAATTGCCTAAAACCTTTATTCCCATAATGGGCAATAAATTCGCAGGAAACAGTAAAAATAAACCTGTTAGCGAAAGTGAAAAAGTTCGCATCACGCTGTTTGCACTGGGATTATGAAGCAAACATCCACAACGCGGACAATGTGCTTTTTCACCCACGACAGGCGTGTTTTTGCTGAGTAATAAATCACATTCAGGGCAAGCGAGGTAATTTGAAAGTTTCATTGCAAAGCGTTTTGTGTAGTGAAATGCGGTAATATCAGCGTTTGTTTTATTATAAAGATAGCAGATTTATGAATCCAAATTTAACATTGTTACATCCTTATCCGTTTGAAAAACTCGCGCAATTAAAAAATGGCATTACGCCGCCTGCTGATAAATCGCCGATTACGTTGTCAATTGGTGAACCCGCACATGAAACACCGCAATTTATCAAAGATGTTTTAGTTGAGAATTTGGGCAGTATTTCCAATTATCCAACCACCAAAGGCATTCCAAAATTACGCGAAACGATTGCGACGTGGCTAGAAAATCGGTTTGCGTGCAAAGTCGATTTTGAAACCCAAGTTTTGCCCGTCAACGGTACGCGCGAAGCGTTATTTTCGTTTGCTCAATGTGTGATTGATTCGTCAAACAATCCACTCGTTGTGATGCCGAATCCGTTTTATCAAATTTACGAAGGCGCGGCATTACTCGCAGGAGCGCAGCCTTATTTTTTAAACGCAACCGCTGAACATAATTATTTGCCTAATTTTGCTAGCGTTCCTGTTGAAGTTTGGCAACGTTGCCAATTACTTTATATTTGCTCGCCCGCAAATCCGAGCGGTACGGTGATGACGGAAGCTGATTTTGAAACAGTTTTAACTCTTGCTGAAAAATACGATTTCGTGATTGCCTCGGACGAATGCTACAGCGAACTCTACGATGATGAAGCCAATCCGCCAGCAGGCTTATTGCAAGTTGCTTATAAAATGGGCAATCGAGATTTCAAGCGTTGCGTGGTCTTTCACAGTTTGTCGAAACGTTCAAATTGCGCGGGTTTGCGTTCTGGATTTGTGGCGGGAGATGCGGAAATTTTGAAAAATTATTTTGCCTATCGCACTTATCACGGCTGCGCGATGTCATTGCCAACGCAATATGCAAGCATTGCCGCGTGGCAAGATGAAGCGCATGTTTTAGAAAATCGCCGTTTGTATCGAGAAAAATTCGCTGCCTTTGTTGAGATTTTAAAAGACGTTTGCGACATTCAAAAACCGCCTGCAAGTTTTTATATTTGGCTGAAAACATCAATTTCAGATACGGATTTTACCCGTGAACTTTTCGCTCAAGAAAATGTCACGGTTTTACCTGGCAGTTTTTTGTCGCGTGAATTTAAAGGCGTAAATCCTGCGGCAAATCATGTTCGCATCGCGCTGGTTGCGTCACTTGCAGAATGTATTGAGGCAGCAAATCGCATTAAACGTTTTATTCAAACTTTGCAAAATTAGTTTTAGGCATAAAAAAAGCCCTGCAAACTTATTGCAGGGCTTTTTGTGTTGTCGTTAATTATGCTTCTGATTCATCGACAGGCGTTACAACGTCGATTGTTTTCACATCGTTGATGGTGTTTTCATCTGCAACTTCTTCATCTTCTAAACCTGCAATTCTATCGACACCAACCACTTTTTCGCCTTCATCCAAACGAATCACGCGCACGCCTTGGGCATTTCTTCCCACAACTGAAATTTCAGCAACGCGCGTTCTCACTAAAACACCGCCGTCGGTGATAATCATGAGTTCATCGGTATCGTTCACCAGCAACGCACCAACGACATTACCGTTACGTTCAGAGGTTTGCATGGCAATCGTGCCGCTACCACCACGACCTTGATGACGGAATTTTTCCACTTCGGTGCGTTTTCCGTAACCGTTTTCGGTCACAGTTAAAACAGCACCTTCAGACGCAACGATGAGCGAAATTACTTTTTCATTTTCGTTCAATCTAAATCCACGCACACCTGTTGCGGTTCTACCCATTGAACGCACATCGCCTTCGTTGAAACGAATTGCTTTGCCGTCACTGCTAAACATCATGATGTTTTGCTCGCCGTCCGTAATCGCTACGCCAATTAGCGTGTCGTCTTCACGCAAATCAATGGCGATTTTGCCGCTGACGCGAATGCTGGCAAATTCAGGCAACGGTGTTTTCTTAACTGTTCCTGCTGAGGTTGCCATGAAAATAAATTTATTTTCGTCGTAATCGCGTGTTGGTAAGAAAGCGTTAATTTTTTCGCCTTCTTCAAGCGGGAATAAATTCACAAACGGTTTACCACGCGCCGCGCGACTGCCAATTGGTAATTGATACACTTTCATCGCATATACTTTGCCGCGTGATGAGAAACATAAAATCGTGTCATGCGTGCTAGCAATCACAAGTTGGTCAACAAAATCCTCTTCTTTGGTTTGTGTTGCCGATTTACCGCGACCACCACGATGTTGCGCTTGATAATCTGAAAGCGGTTGAGCTTTCACATAACCTTCATGCGAAACCGTGACAACCATGTCTTCTTCAGTAATTAAATCTTCATCGGTTAAATCATCTCGATTTTCGATAATCACCGTGCGACGTGGTTCGCTGTATTGCTCACGAATCGCAACGAGTTCTTCACGAATCACTTCCATTAAACGCAAATCATCACCCAAAATGTGCAAGTAAAACGCGATTTGTTCCAGCAATTGCGTGTATTCGCCAACGATTTTGTCTTGTTCTAAACCTGTTAAACGGTGCAAACGCAATTCTAAAATCGCTTGTGCTTGCGCTTCTGAAAGGCGATAGGTTTCGCCTGATAAACCATAAATTGCAGGCAAATTATCAGGACGCGAATCACCTGCGTTGGTGCGTTCAATCAAATTCAAAACTAAACCTGCATTCCACAACGTAGAAAGCAAACCTTCTTTTGCTTCGGCAGGCGTTTTAGCGGCTTTAATCATGTCAATCATCGCGTTGATATTTGCCAACGCAATCGCTAAACCTTCCAAAATATGCGCTCGTTCACGCGCTTTACGAAGTAAATAAACCGTGCGACGTGTGACGATTTCGCGGCGATGATTGATAAACGCGCCCAAAATTTCGAGCAAATTTAAGCAGTACGGACGACCATCAAGAATCGCCACCATGTTGATGCCAAAAACAGTTTGGAATTGGGTTTGTTTGTAGAGGTTGTTCAAAACAACTTCGCCAACTTCGCCACGTTTTAATTCAATCACCATTCGCATACCGTCTTTGTCGGATTCGTCACGCAAGCCTGAAATGCCTTCGATTTTGCCTTCTTTGACGAGTTCAGCGATTTTTTCGAGCAAACGCGCTTTGTTCACTTGATATGGTAATTCGGTGACGATAATCGCTTGACGCGAACTGTCGCCGATATTTTCAATTTCACAACGAGCGCGAAGGTAAATTTTTCCGCGACCTGTTTCATAAGCGTGTCGAATTCCCGCTGCACCGTTGATAAAAGCAGCAGTTGGGAAATCGGGGCCTTTGATGTGTTCCATCAAATCTGAAACAGTTGAATTCGGTTCATCAATTAACGCTAAACACGCGCTAATCACTTCGCTTAAATTGTGCGGTGGAATGTTGGTTGCCATCCCAACGGCAATGCCCGATGAACCGTTGATTAACAAGGTTGGAATACGGGTGGGCAAAACAGACGGTTCAGATTCCGATTCGTCGTAGTTTGGCGTGAAATCAACCGTTTCTTTGTCTAAATCGGCGAGTAATTCATGCGAAATTTTCGCCATTCGAACTTCGGTGTAACGCATTGCAGCGGGTGAATCACCGTCAACGCTACCAAAGTTACCTTGCCCATCAATTAACATGTGACGCATCGAAAATGGCTGTGCCATTCGAACCATTGTGTCATAAACGGCTGTGTCGCCGTGTGGATGATATTTACCAATCACGTCGCCGACCACACGCGCTGATTTCTTATAGGCTTTATTAAAATCATTCCCCAATTCATTCATCGCAAAAAGTACGCGCCGATGTACAGGTTTTAAACCATCACGCACATCAGGTAATGCTCGACCGATAATGACGCTCATCGCATAGTCTAAATAGGATTGTTTCATCTCGTCTTCGAGATTGACAGGAATAATTTCTTTGGCGAAGTTTGACGGATTTGACATGATTCTCTTTTCAAAATGTAGGTGAATAAACACGTTGGAACGTTTTGTGCTTTTCAAGTTTAATATTACGAAATAATGGCGTGATTATAGCAAATTACGCGCCTTTGCGTTCAGGTGGATTTTTCTTTGCAGTGCATTGGTTGTGGTGTAGATTCTGTTCGCCTTACAAAAATGCTGTGTTGTTATAAATCAATGTTTTAGTTATTGACTTAGCTGTCGATAAACGGAGGCGTTGAAAGCAGTTTTCGTTTTTCTAATTTTTAAATTTAAAGGTAATTCTTATGGCACTCATTAAAAAAACCACCAGTGGCGCACCTGCATCTGCCGCAACTTCTCGTCCAAGTTCAGCCGCTTCCGCTCATGATGTTGAAGCGCAACGCAAAAAAGCGCGTACTTTTGCAAAACAACAACAAGCCGCAGAGCGCATTGCCGCTGCCGCGTCAGAATTAGCGTCAAGTACCACAGAAACAGCTGTTTCCACGAGAGAATTAAAGAAAAACGGCGAGCAAATTGCTGTTGCAGCAAAACAAGCCGCTTCAAACTCAGAGCAAGTTTTAAAATCTTGCCAAGACGCAATGGTCATGATTGATGGCGCAGTTGTGGATTCGGCACAAGCTCGTGAACGTGGCAATGCGTTAAAACAAACATTAACCGTATTAAGCGGCAATATCAGCTTGTCTATCAATGCCACGCGCGATGTCGCCTTACGCCAAACCAATTCGGTAAAAGTTATTTCTGATTTAGAAGTGCAAGCTGAAAACATTGGTCAAATCGTAAAAGCGGTTGGTCGCATTGCCGATCAAACTAACTTACTTGCCTTAAACGCTGCAATTGAAGCAGCAAGAGCGGGAATGCACGGTAAAGGCTTTGCGGTTGTCGCTGATGAAGTTCGCACTTTGGCTGAAATTTCTGAAAAAAGTGCGAAAGAAATTCAAGAATTAGTTAGTCAATTCCAATCTGAAGTGAAACGTTGTGCTGAATTAGTCAAATTGTCGTCAGAAACCGCTACAGGTGCCGCAAATAAAGGCGATGGCATCACAACGGGTTTAGCGAGTATTCAAACTATTTCAATCGAAGTTGCAAAAGCTGCTCAAGACGTTTATGACGCAGCAAGCGAAGCAAAAGTGCGTGTTGGTGGTATTCAGAAAAATGCCGAAGTTGCGTCAGCAGCTTCTGTTCAACAAACCACGTCTGTTGACTGGGCTGTTAGAACGTTAGACGAACAATCGACTGCAATGGAACAAATCGAAGGTGCAGTACAAGATTTAGCCAATACCGCTGAAGATTTAAAAACGTCGAGTGACATTACGAAAAGCTCTGAAGAAGTCGCGGCTGCCGCTGAAGAATTATCATCTACAGTTAATGAAATTAGCAGCGTTTCAGCACAATTAGTGGATGCCATCGAAGAAATCCGTAAAGGTGGTGAACAACAATTTGAAGCGGCAAGACAAGCAGGTGAGGCGTTAGTTGTTGTGAAAAGTAATGCAGATACTGCCGATGCACGAGCCAAAGAAGGGGAACAAGCCATTATCGATATGCGTAATCAATTCGGTGAAGTTTGTAACATGATGGAAGGCTTGGTTTCAGAAGTGATTGTTGCTTGTGAACAAACTGATCAAGGACGTGATTTAACCGTTGCTCTGGCAACCATTGCACGCAAAGTTGAAAAAATTGTCGATGCTATTTCAACGGTCTCTGTTCAAACCAATATGCTTGCGGTGAATGGTTCAATTGAAGCAGCAAGAGCAGGGGAATTTGGAAAAGGTTTTGTTGTGGTAAGTACCGATATTCGTAACTTGGCACAAGATTCTTCTGAAAATGCAGAGCGTATCAAAGACATGGTTCGTGACGTACAAGAACAAGTTGTTACGGCTCGTTCAGATTTAGCTGGTAATAGAACACTCGCTCTTGCTGAAACAGAAAAAGTAAAACTTTTGGTTGGTGGTTTTGGCAGCATTACTAGCGAAATTGACGGCTTACTTAGCAATGCACAAAACATTATTGTTCAAGCCGCTAAAGTGGCAGAAGGCGTTGTGAGTGTGACGTACACAGCAGGTCAAGTGAATGAAGCCTCGGCAGCCGTTGCGGCAGCTGTTGCTGAAGCGACAACGTCTGCAAAACAACAAGCACAAGGCACAGCAGAACTTGCTGAAGCGATTGAAGAAATTGCCTCACTTGCAGATGAATTGCAGAACGGTTAATCCAAGGGGAATGTAATGACGACAGAAATTACAGAAGAACAAGAGGCGGAAACACCGATTGTCGCAGACGAGTTAGTCGTTCAAGAGGAAGTTTCCGATGTTCGTCAGTTTGTCACGTTTATCGTCGGTGACGAAGTGTTTGCCGTTGATATGGCACCTGTGCAAGAAATTATTCGTGTACCTGAAGTGGTTCATGTACCGCTTACGCCTAATACGCTTGAAGGTTTAGCCAATTTGCGTGGCAAAGTGATTCCGATTATTTCGTTGCGACGAATTTTTGGTTTTCCCGATGCGGAACATGACGATTCGACTCGCGCTTTGGTGATTGATTTGGGGCAACCGCTCGGATTTGTAGTTGATAAAGTGGCACGAGTTGTCGGTGTTGAGATGGCAAAAATTGAAAATGTCAGCTCAATTAGCGGCACAGTAAACACCGATTTATTGACAGGATTGCTCAAAGATGTGGGCGGTCACGCGATGACAATGGTTTTGGATTTCAACAAACTGATTTCAAATGAGTTTGCAGATATTGCGAAATTGGGTAGCACCGCAAGTAACACGGGAAATGTCACGACGACGGCTGAAGCAGCGGATGTTGAACATTTTAGCGATGAGTTGCAATTAGTGAGTTTTACGGTTGCTGACCAAGAATATGCCGTTAGCATCGAAGACACACAAGAAATTGTCCAAGTCCCTGAAGATATTATTCATGTTCCGCATGCTGATTCACACGTTTTAGGCATTATGACGTTGCGTAATCGATTATTGCCGCTGGTGAGCTTGCGTCGCATGTTTGGTTTACCGTTCCGTGAGGCGAATGAACACAGTCGCATCGTGGTGATTTCGGTAGGCAATTCGTCGGTTGGCGTGGTGATGGATACAGTGAATGAAGTTTTGCGGGTATCGAAGAACTTTGTAGATTCAATGCCTGCAATGCTAGCGCGTGATGGTGATATGTCTGAAATCACCGATATTTGCCGCTTAGACGGTGGCAAACGATTGGTGTCGATTATTTCCGCAGACAATATGTTCCGTCATAACGCGGTCATGGACGCTTTGAAAGCGGTCGAAAATATGCAGGATGATGCCATGAGTAATGACACAGAAAAATCGATTATCGAAGACGACGAGCAAATGGTTGTGTTCCGTCTCGACAAAGAAGAATTTGGCGTGCCAATAGAAAGCGTACAAGAAATTGTACGCGTACCAAGCGAACTCACGCATGTTCCCAAAACCCCCAGTTTTATTGAAGGTGTCATTAACTTACGCGGCGCGGTATTGCCTGTTATCGATCAACGTCGTCGTTTGGGTTTGCCAACGTTAGAACGTAGCGAACAACAACGCATCATGGTGTTTTTATTCGATGGCGTTCGCACAGGTTTTATTGTCGATTCGGTTGCTGAAGTATTAAAAGTGCCAAAATCCGCGATTGAACCTGCGCCAAATTTGTCAAATAGCCAGTTGAAACTGATTGCGCGTGTGGCAAATCTTGAAAAACAAAAACGCTTAATTTTACTCATCGAGCCTTCACGTCTTCTGGAAAATGAAGACAAAGAAGGTTTGGCGGCATTTACAAAATAAAAATTTGTGGGGGCAGGTTGTAAATCTGTCCTCATGAAAAAAGGTTAAATAAAAATAGGAATGGATGCAGGCATGATTAAACTGCTCATCGTTGACGATTCGGCTTTGATGCGTCGGCAACTTAGCTCAGTGTTTGAAGAACAAGTTGATTTTCAAATTCGTCTTGCGCGTAATGGCGAAGAAGCAATTTATGAAAATATGAACTTCAAACCCGACGTGGTGACGTTAGATATAAATATGCCTGTGATGGATGGTTTAACAGCACTTTCGCACATGATGGCGCAACGTGCTGTTCCAATTGTTATGGTGTCTTCGCTCACCGAACAAGGTGCGTTAGCCACTTTTGAAGCGATGGCTTTGGGCGCAGTTGATTATATTGCAAAACCTGAAGGCACAATTTCCTCTTCGCTTGAAAACGTAAAACGGGAATTAGTGGCAAAAGTACGAGCGGCAGCGGCAGCGAAAGTAAAGGGAAAACGTGTTGTTTCCGTTCCATTGCCTGTTGAAAAAGCACGCCCTCGTTCGCCAAGTAATGGCGTTGTCGTCATTGGCGTGTCAACGGGGGGACCTAGAACACTAGAAGATGTGTTGCCTTTGTTTCCTGCAGATTTTCCCTATCCGATTTTAGTCGCGCAACACATGCCAGCTAGTTTTACGGGCGCGTTTGCAGGGCGAATGAATAAGTTATGTCCGCTGCAAGTGGTTGAGGCAAACAGCCCAATGCCAATTGAAACGGGCGTTATTTATATTGGCAAAGGTGGTGCAGACATGATTGTGACTTCGCGTGGTGGCAGACAAACAGTTTTGCCAAGACCTGAAAATAAAGATTTTGCGTGGCATCCATCCGTCGAATTACTCGGTCGCTCCGTGTTAGAGCATTACGATCCGCGCAATGTGATTGGCGTAATGCTTACGGGTATGGGTTATGACGGGGCAGAGGCTTTTACTGAAATCAAAAATCGTGGCGGCAAAACAGTGGCTGAAAGCAAAGAATCTTGTGTGGTGTTTGGTATGCCAGCTGAACTGATTAGCCGTAATGGCGCAACCACAGTATTACCCGCGTCGCGTATCACTCGCCAAGTGATAACGTGGGCTAACTAGAAAAAATGAGGAGAATTGCATGGCATTCATAAAAAAAACCGCTACGCCAATTCACTGCACAGAACACGATGAGCGTCATACAGAACGTGACTTTGCGGATTTAGTTGCCGAATTGGGGGCTGAAAATGAAACCGCGCGGCGTTGGGCAGTTCGTGATTTAACGCCCTTGCCAGACGCAAGTCAGCCTTTAGTTGCGCGACTTGCGTATGAAGAAAGCGCAAGTGTACGGGCTGCCATTTTAAATGCGTTGGCGCAAATTGGTGATCATGCGGCAATTGCGGGTTTGATACATTGCTTGCGTAGTGAAGATGCTGGGTTACGCAATGAAGCCATTGAAGTGTTAAAAGCGATTCCGCAACATGTTGAACCCGTTATTCACACCTTGTTAAATGATTCCGATTCGGACGTTCGCATTTTTGCAGTGAACATTTTGGAATCGTTGCGTCATAAAGATGTTGAAAAATGGCTTATCGAAGTTATTGAAAAAGATCCGCATATCAATGTTTGTGCAACGGCGGTGGATTTGCTTTCAGAAGTGGGAACTGAACGCGCGTTGCCTGCATTAAAACAATTAAAAATTCGTTTCGAAGATGATCCTTACATTTGTTTCACGACAGATTTGGCGTTGAAACGCATCGAAGACGGGAGTCAATAAAATGACTGCCATAACGATTAGCAATGAAGATTTTTTGAAATTCAAAGAATTTTTTTATCGCAAAACAGGCATTTTGTTTGATGATTCAAAGCGTTATTTTGTTGATAAACGCCTCATTGAGCGTATTCAGGCAACCGATTCTGAAAATTTTCGTAGTTATTTCACGATGGTGCGTTTTGAAGCGTCGGGTAATGAATTTCAAAACTTAGTCAATACGATGACGGTAAATGAAACGTATTTTTTTCGTGAAGAATACCAATTCAAATGTCTTGTTGAATCGTTAATGGATGAAATTGTCAGTCATAAAAAAGACAAATCCCCGATTCGAATCTGGTCTGTACCGTCCTCGTCAGGTGAGGAACCGTATTCGATTGCGATTTATTTACTTGAGTATTGGTCGGGCATTAACGATTGGGACGTAGAAATTATGTCGTCAGATATTGATACCCAAATTATTGAGCAAGCCAAACGTGGGCATTATTCGGCACGCTCTGTGCAACATTTACCCAAACCATTTTTAGCAAAATACTTTAGGCATGAAAATGACGGTTATCAGATTTGTGATGATTTGCGTTCGGCAGTCGAATTTAGCCGAGTCAATATCATGGAAACCTCAGAAGTGCGTGCTTATCGCAATATGGACATTATTTTTTGCCGAAATTTATTGATTTATTTTGATGATGCTTCACGTCGGCAAGTAGCTGAAATTTTTTACGATGCAATGAAAGTGGGTGGTTTTGTGTGTTTAGGTCACTCTGAATCGATGAGTCGAATTTCGTCCTTGTTTCGTGTGCGTAAATTTCCCGAAGCGATTGTCTATCAAAAACCCTTGGAGCATTTATGAAACATATACTCGTTATAGACGATGCCGCGACAGTACGTCTTTATCATCGCGGCATTTTAGAAAACGCGGGGTATAGCGTTGATGAAGCCATTAACGGCATTGAAGCCTTAGAAAAAGCACTTGTAAAACCTTACGACCTTTTTATTGTGGATGTGAATATGCCTAAATTAGACGGTTACGGGTTTTTAAAAGAATTTCGCCGCCAAGACGATGCGCTACAGTCGCCAGCGATTATGGTTACAACCGAAGCAAGCGGCAGTGATAAACAACTCGGCTACATGTCAGGGGCAAATTTGTATATTACAAAACCGATTAAACCGAATGAATTAGTGAATTATGCGCGATTATTGCTCGGAGAGACCTTGTGATGAACAGTTTATTAGAACAATTTTTATCTGAAGCACGAGATTTTTTGCAAGGCATTGGCGAAAAATTGATGCAATTAGAAAGCGATCCTACTAGCAATGAATTGATGGTTGAATTATTTCGCTTTGTTCATACGTTAAAGGGAAATAGCGGGCTGTTCGATTTTCCCGAAATGACGCGTGTGTTACACGCCAGCGAAGATTTGATGGACGCGGTGCGAAATGGACGGGTGAATTATTCGCAAAAACTCGCTGATCAATTGCTTGATGCAATGGATTTTGTTGGTATGCTCATGGATGAAATTGAAGCGACTGAAAAGATTAGCAACAAACACGCTGCGCCTGCTGCTGAACTAACCAAAGCGTTGCGTAATTTACTTACTGCGAGCGAAGCAGGTAGTGAATCAAGCGAAATTGATGACATTTTAAATGAAATAACACAAACGCAAGTCGCCGAAAATTCAATTGATTGGGAGAGTTTGCCAACGCTCAATTTGCCCGAAGATATTGCCGAGCAGTTGCACGCACATTCTTTGCGAGGTGATAGCGTTTTCTGGGTGGAATACACGCCCGAAGCAGATAGTTTTTTCAAAGGTGAAGATCCATTCTATTTAATTCGACAAGTACCAGATACTGAGTGGCGCAATGTTGTTTTAAATTCTACGGTAGAAAATCTTGCCGAAATGGATGTTTTTAACAGTGTCGCTTCTTATCAAGTTTTAACACACGCGCCCGCTGAAGAATTAGAGGATTTATTTCGCTACATTCCAGACGAACACCGTCGCATTGAAATTCCCGCGTTAGCGTTTGTGAAACCGAGCGGTAACACAGATGAACACGCGGTTGATGAAGATTTTATTGCTAATGTATTTGCGTTATTTGATAAAGACGAGACCGAAGAAGTAACACGCACAATTAACACGATGCTCGAATTGAGTGCGCCTGATTTGTGGTCATCTTCGGCGTTACGTTGGGTGTTACGTTTGATTGAACGTGAACCTGAAAACAAAGCCGCACAACGCGCTTTGCTTGAATCTTTACGCACGTTGCAATCGCCTGATTGGTCTGAATTAAAACCTGTTGAAGTCATTGCAACCATTGCTCCGCCTGTTAGAAATGCAGTTGTCAGTACAAGTAACGGCTCAAATGGCGTTGTCGATGAAAAAATGCAGTATTTCAATGAAGTCATCAATGCACAACGTGAAATTCTAAATTTGAGTGGTTTTAATGAGGGACGATTAAAGTCGGTTGGTGCATCGCTGATTGGTTGCTATAAATCGATTGGACGTTCGCAAGATGTTGATTCACTTGAATTAGCAATAAAAAATTCCTTGGTCGAGAATTCCCAAGATTTATTATTAAAATGGCTAGATCATTCGTTAGAAAATGCACCTGAATTGGTGGTTGCTGAAAAAATTGCCGCTCCCGTAAATAATTTAGCGATGCAAAATGACGTTAAATTTGGACGCAGAGCAGAAGATGCTGCAGGTCGTAAAGCGGATGAACCCAATGCAGTGACGGCTTCAAAAACGTTAAAAGTAGATCAAGAAAAAATTGATCGTTTGATGAATTTGATTGGCGAAATGGTCGTTGCGAAAAATGCGTTGCCTTATTTAGCCGCCCGCGCTGAAACTGTTTTTGGCGTGCGCGATTTATCACGCGAAATTAAAGCCCAATATGCTGTTATCAATCGCGTTGCTGAAGAAATGCAAGATACGATTATGCAAGTTCGGATGCTACCTGTATCGTTCATTTTTCAACGCTTCCCACGCATGGTGCGCGATATTTCGCGCAAATTGGGCAAAGAAGTTGACCTCGTTTTAGAAGGTGAAAGCACCGAAGCGGATAAAAATATCATCGAAGCCTTGTCGGATCCGTTAATTCATATAGTGCGTAACAGTTTAGATCATGGTTTAGAGCAACCTGATGTGCGAATTGCAGCGGGAAAAAATGGAACGGGGAAATTGTTGATTCGTGCTAGCCAAGAATCCGATCGTGTATTGATTGAAATTATCGATGACGGTAAAGGTATCAATCCTGAAGTCATCAAACACAAAGCCTATGAAAAAGGGTTAATCGACGAAGCGACAATGGAACGCATTAGTGACCAAGATGCAGTAAATTTAGTTTTTGCTGCTGGTTTTTCAACGGCTGACGTGATTTCAGATTTGTCTGGACGTGGCGTTGGTATGGATGTTGTGCGTTCAGCGGTTGAAAAGGTGAACGGCACGGTAGGTATCGAAAGTGAAGTTGGTAAAGGTACGCGACTTTATTTGTCATTGCCGTTATCGATGGCTGTTACCAATGTGATGATTATTCAATCGAACAAACAAATTTTTGGGGTGCCGATGGATATGGTTGTTGAAACGGTGCGCGTGCCACGAGTACATATTCAGAGCATTAAACAAAAACAAACCACGGTGTTGCGTGGTCGAATTGTTCCGCTATTGCCGCTCAATGATTTGCTTGCGAGCAATATGCCGCAATTACCCAATGAAAATGACGAGTTTGCAACCTTAATCGTGCGAGTTCACGGCGAACACGTCGGCATTTTAGTGGATGATTTTAGAGAAACCGTTGACATCATTTTGAAGCCAATGACAGGTATTTTAGGTGGTTTAGGCGGGTATTCGGGCGCAGCATTACTTGGTGATGGCTCAGTGTTAATGGTTTTAAATCCACGGGAGTTAATGTGATCATGGCAATTGAATTTAAAAAATCCTTAGCGGTATTTACGGAATTTGTTAGCGTTGAAGAAGCGGAAACCTTGCTTGAATGGCTACTCAAGAACCCCAAAGGCAAAATTAACTTAGCCGATTGCACTCACATTCATGCGTCGAGTTTGCAGGTTTTAATGGCATTTAAACCAACAATTGTTCATGAACCCCAAGACGCAGATTTGGCAATTTGGTTAAAGGCAGCATTAGCAAGTTGAATGCGTTTAACAATCAGCTTGAGGAAAACGTCAAATGGATACAAATGAAAAGTACGCACTTTTTAAAGTTAAAGACACAAGTTACGCAATTCCCGTTTCGCAAGTGCGCGAAATTATTAACTTAGTGGGAAAAATTACGGCTGTCCCTGATGCGCCTAAAAATAGATTAGGCATTATCAATTTACGCGGTACGACGATTCCTGTTTATGACACGCGCGGTATTATGGGGCATGATTCGCTAAACAAAGAACGTGAACAACTCATCGGCATGTTGCAACAACGTGAACAAGACCATAAAAATTGGCTCGATGAATTAAAAAGTTGTTGTCTGGAAAATCGAGAGTTCAAATTGCAACGTAGTTCACATTTGTGTGCATTTGGTAAGTGGTATGACGCTTATCTTGCAGATCCAAATATCAATTACGACATCCGTTCACATTTAGAAAAGTTTGCCGAGCCACATCGAGAAATTCACGGGCTTGCAGATAAAGTTGATGCACTATTACATCAAAACAATCACGAATCGGCACTGGCGTTGATTGATGATGCTAAATACACAACGTTAGCCAAAATGTTGAATTTGTTTGCTGGTTTTTATGAAATGATTAACGAGCAAAGCGAAAAAGATGTAGCACTTGTAATTAGTTGGGAAGAAAAAGTCGGGGCTTTTCCCGTCGATAAAATTGATTCCATCGATTACCTTTCAGAAATCATGCCGTTAAATCTATTTTCTTCAAGTAAGCTAGTTTCGCATTATGGTAAGAAAGACGATAAAACAATTTTGATTTTAGACCTTGAAGCCATTTTTTGATTGGCTTTTGCGGATACAATAAGCAAAGTCGGCTACTACTAGTTGCGACAACATTTAATTAAAACTCCAATAAAAAAAACTAAAGAGGAAGGAAATGGCAAAAACAATTTTACTCGTGGACGATTCTGTCACGATGCTGATGAGTGTGAAAAACAATTTAGAAATCGCAGGTTTTAAAGTCGAAACCGCCGAAGATGGCGTAAAAGCGTTGGCAAAACTCAATGCAGGATTAAAACCGAACTTAATTATTACTGACATCAATATGCCAAACATGGGCGGTATTGAATTCATTAAAAAAGCGCGTGCGTTACCTGGTTTTCGGTTCATTCCCATTTTGACGCTCACAACAGAAGCGAATCAAGGTAAACGTGATGAAGGTAAAGCGGCAGGGGCAACAGGTTGGCTGGTAAAACCTGTTGGTGGCGCAGATTTACTTAAAATCATCAAGCAAGTTTTGCCTGGAGCATAAAACATGGCAGCAAAATCCAAAAACATCGATTTCAAAAACAGAGCAGGGCGCATTTTTTTTATCAGCGGCGGTTTATTGTTGCTACTTATGATTTGCGCGATTTTATTTGGCTCTTATTTAGATGCGTCGCTAGGCAAATTTAAAGATGCGGTGTTTTTGGGAATTGCGATGGCAATTGCGCTGGTGTCGCAAGTTTTTCTTGTTCAAGAAATGCAAAAGCCTCAAGTTTTATCGCCTGAAGAGCGTGTTCATGCTTCAAATGAGAAATTGCGCCATGTTTTAAATGGCATTACTCGGCGGGTAGAAAGCGCGTTAGGAGTGAAAAGTTCAGAGCTATCCACTGAAACATCAATTGACGCACTTGCTGTGACGTTAGCGAAAGCAGCGACATCGCTCGCTGGGCGTGTAAAAGATTTAATTCAAGCCTTGCAAAATAATAACAACGACAGGCTTGAGACAGTTAAACAAGATTTATTACCGCAAAT
The DNA here is from genome assembly GCA_028713145.1 of Methylococcales bacterium. Lineage (GTDB taxonomy): Bacteria > Pseudomonadota > Gammaproteobacteria > Methylococcales > Methylomonadaceae > UBA10906. The sequence continues at coordinate 1,931 of JAQTOT010000030.1, read as the reverse complement.
TGAGCAGACTGCTGACGCAATTACACAATATCTAAACGCGAGTGAAAAAATTGACGCAACATTGCGCGAACAAATCAATGAAACGAAACAATTACTCTTGAATTTACAGAATGCGTTGGAAAATTTACCTGCTCAAACTACGCAAACGCAAGAGTCGCCCATTTTAACAACGTTAATTGGTGAAACTTATGCTGTTATCGATCGACATTTACAACTTGAAAATGCGGTTAAAGAGCAATTAAACGTTGTGGCAAACGATACCAATGATTCAGCAATTCAACTTGTTACGTTGATGCGTGATTTGAGTAATGAAGCAGAAAATTTGGTGCGCTACATAACGGACGCAGTGCAAAAAATTAGTTCATTAGATGACGGCGTTGATGACAGCGTGGGGTTTATCATTCGAATTGCACATTTTATTCAAGATATACCTGAAAAAATTCAAGCCGATATTCAATCGATTCAAGGTGTAAGTGGCGTAATTGATGGTTTAACTAATTTAGTCGATAGCATCAAAGAAATCAGTTTCCAAACTGACATTTTAGCCGTCAACGCCGCTATTCAAGCCGCACACGCTGGTGAAGCAGGATTAGGTTTTAAAATTGTTGCCGATGAAGTACGAAAACTGGCGGTGAATTCAAATAAAGCGGCTGAAATGATTGAAGATGGTTTAGAAGCTGCGCGTCATACGATTAAAGAAGGTTTAAAATTCAAGTTCTTAGAAGAAGTGATGGCTGAAATGAACGAAGCGGCGGCGGTCATGGAATCGGTTAAAAAACTTGAAGAAAGTCATGAAGACATGCGCCAATACTACAAAACGTTATTTTCAGTTATCAATAATAATAACCGCAAACTGGCTGCCGATATTTCAGAAATTTTAGGCAGTATTCAATATCAAGACATTGTTCGCCAACGCATTGAACGTATGCAAATTGCTATGCAACGTAGAGATGAGTTATTTCAAGTATTTGCAGATGAACTTGAAGCAAGTAATGGAAATTTAGCTGACGATTTTGCTGCACAAATGAACATCATTCTTGAAGATTATCTTGAAGAAGAATCACATCACAACAGCAGTATGAATTCAGATGTAAATGAAGATGCGCCGCCTAAATTTGAGCTTTTCTAAAACAGTGTGTTGTGCAAGAATGAAGCATCGTTTTTAGTTTTTAATTTTAAGGAGCAGGTTATGGCGAAAATTCTAGTAATTGATGATGAAGAACAATTGCGTGAGTTACTAAAACAAATGCTAACTCGTGATGGGCATGAGGTTGTGACGGCTTCTGATGGTGTGGAAGGGATGCGTACTTTTGATACATTCCAACCTAGTGTTGTGATTACTGACATTATCATGCCAAACAAAGATGGTATTGAAGTGATTACTGAATTGCTATGCCGTGATTCAAAGATTGCCATTATTGCTATTTCGGGTGGACGACGCGCGATTACCGCTGAATTCAATCTTGAATCAGCAGAACTTTTAGGCGTAAAAGGCATTTTGTCAAAACCTTTTACTCGCGATCAATTGCGCGAGGCTGTTTCACTTGCATTGGCTTAGTTGTGTCTATTTTAGTTATTACCAATCGAAAAGGTGGTGCAGGTAAAACGACTGTTTCAGTCAATCTGGCTGCCGAATTTGCTGCAAAAGGTCAGAGTGTTTTGCTTGTCGACTTAGATTCGCAAGGTCATTGTGCTGTCGGGCTGGGTGTAAAAATCGAAGCGGGACAGGCGACGGTTCATGACGTTTTTACTCAGCCTAACATGCACATTCTTGATGCTGTTCAACAAACCACCATTCCCAATTTGTCTTTGTTGCCTGCAAATCCTGCTTTTCAACATCACAGCAGTGGTCATGACGAGAAGTGTTTAGCGCGTGCGCTGTCACACGATTCTATTACTTCGCAATTTGATTTGGTAATTATTGACACGCC
>JAQTOT010000195.1 GCA_028713145.1 Methylococcales bacterium | reverse complement strand
CCACCGCTTCATCACGCGACAAAACCGAACGGGAAACAGGGATATTTTCAGCAACTAGCTGTTGCATTTTTGCTTCGATTTTTTCTAAATCTTCGGGCGTGAACGGACGCGAATAGGCAAAATCGTAGTAAAAGCCATTTTCGATGACAGGGCCAATCGTAACTTGCGCTTCGGGGAATAGTTGTTTAACCGCTTGTGCTAAAAGATGCGCGGTTGAATGACGGATAACATCAACGCCTTCGTCGTCTTTTGCGGTGATAATTTGCAGTTGTGCGTCGTTTTGAATAATCGTGCTGGCATCAACGAGTTGTCCGTTGACTTTTCCTGCGAGCGTCGCTTTTGCAAGCCCTGAACCGATAGATTGAGCAACCTCAAGCACGCTAAGTGGTGCGTCGTAGTTGCGTTGAGAACCGTCTGGAAGCGTAATAACTAGCATCGTTGAATACCGTAAAATAGCACAATAAAAAAAAGCACTGACTAGGCAGTGCTTTATATTTGTTTGGTAGGCACGAGTGGACTCGAACCACCGACCCCCACCATGTCAAGGTGGTGCTCTAACCAACTGAGCTACGCGCCTGAAATTCTGTCATTTCAGTCCGCGAATTATATCAACTGATTCATTTTTGGCAAGATTTTTGTGTGTTTAATTGCAGATTTGCGCTAAGTATTAAGCCGTAAATAACGTAAAATTCTGCCAAAACTTAAACCATTTGGAGAAATACTATGCCTTTTACTTCGTTAATTTCAGTTCAAGATTTACACGCCAATTTACAAAACCCAGAGTGGGTGATTGTTGATTGCCGTTTTTCATTAGCAAACCCGAATCTCGGTGAAATTTTATATCGACATGGACATTTGCTTAATGCGCGTTATGCCCATTTAGATAAGGATTTATCAGCTCAAATTACCGATTTCACAGGTCGTCATCCATTACCTGATGTGCGTGTTTTGGTTGAAAAATTAGGCGCGTGGGGCATTTCAAATCACACGCAAGTTGTCGTTTATGATGATGCCTATGGCGCAATGGCAGCAAGGCTTTGGTGGTTATTGCGTTGGCTTGGTCATGAAAAAGTAGCTGTTCTGGATGGCGGAATTGTTCATTGGCAAAAAACGTATTCGCTCACAACGGCTTTACCCAAAATCAAATCTGTTACTTTTCGTCCTTATTTCAACGATGCGCGACGCCTTGATGCTCGACGAGTTGAAAATGCCCTCGCACAAAAATCGATTTGTCTCGTGGATGCTCGCACGCCAGAGCGTTATCGCGGTGAGGTTGAACCAATTGACCCTGTGGCAGGGCATATTCCGTATGCAAAAAATCGCCCTTTCCAAGCCAATTTAACCGCCGAGGGTTTGTTTTTAGCACCCGAAAAATTACGCGCTGAATTTATCGCGTTAGCTGGAGAAACAGCCATTGAAAATGTGGTGCATTATTGCGGCTCTGGTGTGACCGCTTGCCACAATGTGCTTGCAATGGAATATGCAGGATTAAAAGGTTCAAAACTTTACGCAGGTTCATGGAGTGAGTGGATTCGCAACAAAAATCGCGGTGTAAGCAAGGCGTGAAATAACGGTTTGTGCGATAATACGCCTTCATTTTTAACAAAACTTTAGGATCAAAAATGTCATCACTCATCACCATCGAACACAATCCAAGTCAAGAACGCTTAAACGAATTAGGCGTTTCAAGCTGGGATATTTGGGAAAAAGAAATTTCAAAATTCGACATTGATTTTGACGAAACTGAAAAAGCCTACATTTTAGAAGGCGAAATTATTGTTACACCAAAAGATGGTGGCGAACCTGTGAAAATCGTTGCAGGCGATTTGGTTTTTTTCCATGAAGGACTTAACAGTGATTGGGAAGTTGTGAAACCTTTGCGTAAGCATTATAGCTACGATTAAGCAGGTTTTTGGTTGTCAAAACGCGGTGCAGTTTTTTAAATTGCACTGCGTTTTTTGTTGATAAATAGCCGTAGCAATGACGTTTTAAGGGAAAAAATAATGGCATTCACAAATCAATTTAAATCGCTTGCAGCCGTTCTTAAACACTATCAAATTCATTATCAAGAAGCGGATTTTGAAATTATGAAAACGGCAAATCTTAATGAATCTGTAAAAGTAGACATTCTTTTTACACTCAAAGAAGTTGCTTACGATGTTTCAGAAGCGGCGATTTGCGAGAATTTGATTTATCCACTCTTGAAAGAAGCGTGGAAACTTTATGCAGATGTGTTTGCAATTTGGAGCCATGCCGCGCTGGAATATGATGATGAACTTACAGGTATTCCCGATTATTTAATTTCTAAACGTTCTGATTTAGGCAAAATTATTTTTGATTCACCGTTGTTGGCGGTTGTTGAAGCGAAAAAAGATAATTTTTCAGCAGGTTGGGCGCAATGTGCGTTAGAAATGGTTGCAATGCAAAAAATAAATGCTAATCCGCAATTAGTCATTTACGGATTAGTGTCAAACGGTGAAATTTGGGAAATTGCTACGTTTCAACATCAACAATTTATTTTTTATAACAAACGGTTTGTGATTGAAGAATTAGACAATTTGTTTAACGTATTAGTTTCTATTTTGGAATCATGCAAATTGCAGTTGCAATTTTAGGAGGTAAATCATGTCAGCAGCTTGGGCAGGTGGAACCGATGCCATTATTGAACGGATGGATAAAATGACCGCGTTGTTCATCGAGCAAACCAAAAATTCAATTTACACGGGCGAATCGGCAGAATTTTGTGAAGAATGCGGTGAACCTATTCCTGAAAGTCGGCGCAAAGCGATTGCTTGCAAGTATTGTTTGCCGTGTCAAAGCGCGTTAGAGAAAAAATAAATGGATATTACAAAAATTATCGCGCCACTCAATGACGCACAACGCACCGCTGTAACGGCTTCTGAAAAATCAATGCTCATTTTAGCAGGTGCAGGCAGCGGCAAAACGCGCGTTTTGGTGCATCGCATTGTGTGGCAAATTCAAGTCAACGCGGTGTCGCCACAAAGTATTTTAGCGGTCACGTTTACCAACAAAGCCGCCCGCGAAATGCGTGGTCGTATTGAAATGCTACTTGAAACGAATGCTTCAGCAATGTGGATAGGCACATTTCACGGCATCGCGCATCGACTTTTGCGCCGCCATTCTGAACAGGCGCGTTTGCCCAAAGATTTTCAGGTTCTCGATTCAAACGACCAGCAACGTTTAATTAAACGTTTGCTCGAAGATTTACAAATCGACACAAAAGAATTGCCGCCCAAAGAAATTCAATGGTTTATCAACGAGCAAAAAGATGCAGGATTGCGTAGCAAACATCTTGTTGATAGCGACGATAAAAATGCGAAACGTTTTTTACGAATTTATCGCGAATATGAAGTGTTGTGCGAACGTACAGGCGTGGTGGATTTTGCCGAATTATTGCTACGCGCTTACGAATTACTGCGCGACGATGAACATTTGCGCGAACAATACCAACGTCGTTTTAGTCAAATTCACGTCGATGAATTTCAAGATACCAACAAAATTCAATACGATTGGCTGACGCTGTTAAGTCCAAACCGCGATAATTTATTTGTCGTTGGCGACGATGACCAAGCCATTTATGGCTGGCGCGGCGCGAAAATCGAAAACATTTACAACTTTCAAAAGCATTATCCGAATCACGAAGTCGTTAAATTAGAACAAAATTACCGTTCTACAGGTGCGATTCTCAAAGCGGCAAATGGCATTATTCAAAACAATCAAGGACGCATGGGCAAATCGTTGTGGACGGAAATGGCTGACGGCGAAAAAATCACCGTTTATGCCGCGCAAGATGAAAAAGATGAAGCAAAATATGTTGTTGAGCGCATTAAATTGTGGGTGGAAGCGGGAAATAAACGTGAACAAGCCGCCATTTTGTATCGTTCCAACGCGCAATCACGCCAATTTGAAGAACAACTCATGCTCGCCAAAATGCCGTACAAGGTATATGGCGGTTTACGCTTTTTTGACCGTGCTGAAATTAAAAACGCGCTCGCGTATTTGCGTTTGATTGCCAATCGAAATGACGATGCCTCGCTGGACAGAATTATCAATACGCCGACGCGCGGTATCGGTTTAAAAACACTCGATGCAATTCGAGAAGTCGCGCATTCACGGCAATTTTCACTTTGGGATGCCGCGCATTTTCTGATTGATGAAAAAGTGTTGCCGAATCGTGCCGCCACAGCATTATTTACTTTTTTAGAGCTAATCGAAAAATTAGAACGTGACACAGCGGCATTTGAACTGAGTGAAAAAGTGCAATTTGTCATCGAACACAGCGGTTTGATGACGTTTTATGCACAAGATAAAGTCGAAAAAAGTGCCGACAAAATTGAAAACTTAAAAGAACTTATCAACGCGGCGGCAGCATTTAGTTTTGAAAATGTCGAAGAAGAAGGTTTA
>JAQTOT010000029.1 GCA_028713145.1 Methylococcales bacterium | reverse complement strand
CTGAAATTGAGTATCAATGTGGGTTAGCTAGGCATGATGACCGCATTGTGACCGATAAATGAGACAGATAATTACAGGTTAAATGCGGCTTTGTGCTGGTTTTGAGACATTCGAAACTTGAAAAAATAAAACCGTCGAAAGGCAATTTTTTATGCAAAATCTTTAACGTGGCAACCATTTCTCTATTACAATCGCGGTATGGGAAAAATACACACTGAAAACGGCTGGTTGATTCGAGTTCAAGGCAACGAACATCCGCCTGTTCACGTTCACGTTTTGCATCCGAACGGCAAAGCCTTGATAACGCTTGATGGTGAGGTTAAAAATTCTGGCGTGCCTGCCAAAGTCATCAAACAAGCGGTTGCATGGATAAGCGTGAACCACGACCTAATCAAAGCCGAATGGCAACACATGAACAATCCGCGCGGTAAAACATCATGAGAAAAACTAACTTTCGTTTAAAACACGTCACCACCTTTGCTCCGCATACGGTAGGCATTACTTACACCGACAACAGCGTGATAACGGTTGATTTAGCCCCGCTTATCGAATCGTTAGCCGTATTTGAACCGCTGGACAATCCCAAAGAGTTTGCCAGTGCCACGATTACCGATTTCGGTTTTACGTTGGAATGGTCGTGTGGCGCGTCGTTGGATTCTGACAGGTTGTTTGAAATGTCACTTGAACAGGCGGGGATGGTGTCGAATGCCGCATTTAGACGTTGGCAAGATGCTCACCGTTTGTCGCTCACACAAGCGGCAGAAGCGATTGGCTTAACACGTCGAACCATTAGCCAATATCGCACAGGCAAACGTCCTGTACCGCGTACCGTTTCGTTAGCGTGTAAAGGGTGGGAAGTGGAACAAACCGCCGCGTGAATTTTGATTGCGTGTACATAAAATCAAAACCGTCTGTCAGGGCGGTTTTTTTATGCCTAAAAATCGATGGTTTTACCGTCATTTGTTGCCACTGATTGCCTGTGTTTTTTTTCAACTGCGACGAAATTGCGACATTTTTTAAAGTTGATTTTTTGTTGTTTTATAACTCATTGTTTTCAAAAGCGTAAATCTCACAAAAAGAAAAACCGCCTGATGATTGCTCATCAGGCGGTCTTTCCCCACTTTTTTCTAACAAAACACCAGAGTTTTTTACTTCTTACAACTTAACAACTAAACACCTGTACCAACTTGTAATGAATCAAACCAATCCAAGAATCGTTTAACATCATCACCTTTAAACATCCGACCATGTTGCGGAGCTAAAATATCAATATCTAAATTTCTTACGCGATCAACCCAAGCACGTTTAGCTTGATTTGAAGGCATCATGCGTTGATGGTAATAACGCATTTTTTCAACGTGAACATCGAAGCGTTCAACAAATACTGGCGCACCAGGAGCCTCAAAGGCTGAACCAACACTACCACTCATTAAAATTTTTGCTTGTGGATCATAGACATGAAAACCACAAGGTGAGTGCAAATAATGGGCAGGGATAACTTGCAATTCAACCGATTCAATTTTAATCGTTTCGCCATTATCTGGAATCGGCACATATTCGATTGATTCGCAACCAAAATGGCGAATATAACCTTCCCAAAGGGCAGGGGCGTGCAAACGCGCATTCGATAAAGCTTGATCCCACAAACCAAGCGACGAAATTACGTCAGGATCTTGGTGTGAAGCGAATAAATCGGTAATTTGCTCAACAGGTGCGTGGTGCAAAACGGCTGCCATCATTGGCGCAAACAATTCCGTGCCACCTGGCTCGAGCAATAAACATTTATTCGCGGTGCGAACGATGTATTGATTACTATCAATAATGTTTTCAGGTTTATTTTCGTCGCGCCCAAACATCACCCATTGATGCGCTCCCTCGTAAATTTTGGTCATTTTCATGAAGATAATGCTCCTCTTAACTATTAACTATTGCGATAAATGGATAATGCGATTCGGCAACGTTGCACATTATCATGAATGGTGTGCGCGGCTTTATCGACGCTTTCAGCAACCGCTTGCAAACTTTGCAAATACTCACCCGCTTGTGAAGCTTCAATACGCGAGTTTGCCGCGATAACGCGAGCTGCTCTTGCGTGGTGCATCACCGCTTCGAGTTGTCCTAATAATTGCGTGACATCGCGTTTAAACTGACGTTGGCAATCTTGCATAATGGTACGCGCTTCGGTAATCGGTTCTTGCATTGAATCTGCGTAACGTGCGCCCGTTGCGAGTTTTGCCACTTGCTCAAAACGATTGTACGCAGCGGTTCTTCGGTATTCGTTCACGGTTAAGCGATACAACAACAACGCATACACGTTGATATTTGTAACCAATTCAATGGTTTCTTTGGCAAGCTCGTTAATAAAATCGGTAATCGGTTGAAAACCTTTTGCTTTATCACCTGCACGAAACGCAATCGCTTTCGCATTCGCGGCGGCTAAAGAAATCTCTTTTGCCACGACCATAACGGCACTTAGCTCGGAGGTAATCGAAGCCACCGCAATAAATTGTGATTTTGTCTGACTGTTCATAATGTTTCTTTCGCCTGAAAAATAATTCGTAAAATCCAGCAGTTTTTAGCGCAGCGTTTTAACCAGTGTCAAAATTTTAGCGGCAATATCGTCTAGCGGAACAACGTAATCCGCACAGCCTAATTTAAATGCCGCACCTGGCATTCCCCACACAACACTTGAGGCTTCGTCTTGCACAATCGTCTTTGCGCCTGCTTCTTTTAATGCTTGCATACCGACTGCACCATCTGCTCCCATTCCTGTAAGCAAAACGCATACCGTATTCTCTCCCGCACATTTTGCAGCGGCATGAAAAAGCACATCAACCGATGGTTTATGGCGATTAACTGGCTCAGAATCGTCGATATGAATTACATATTGATTATTCATGCGTTTTACGCCCATTTGTAATCCACCAGGTGCGAGATAAATGTTTCCCCATTCAACAACTTGTCCATGAACAGGAATACTCGCGCTCATTTGTGTCACAGAATCAATATGTTCCACGAAAGATTGACTAAACGCGGCAGGTAAATGCTGTGTAATTAAAATTGGCGGACAATCTGCTGGCATGGATTTCATGACAACTTTAATCGCTTCTGTACCACCTGTTGATGCACCTAAAACAATCAGTTTCGTAAAGTTTGTTTTCAGTTTTGCATTACTAATTGGAGCTACTTTCACAACATTAGGCGTTTCTCTTGGTACAAACGAGGTAACGTTTGTTTTCGCCGCCGCACGAACTTTAGAAATAATGTCTTCGGAATAATCTTCTAACGTATTTTCTGCGTTAATTTTGGGTTTAGGGACAAAATCAACCGCTCCAATGGCTAAAGCGTCGAGCGTAACTTCTGCACCGTGTTCTGTTAGCGTCGAAATCATGACAACGGGCATCGGACGCAAACGCATTAAATTCCGTAAAAAAGTAATGCCATCCATGCGTGGCATTTCAATATCGAGTGTCAAAACGTCAGGATTAAGCTGTTTAATCATGTCGCGGGCAACTAATGCGTCCTCAGCTGCACCAACTACTTCAATATCAGGGGCTGTGCTTAATATACTTGTTAACAATTTTCGGATTAACAATGAGTCGTCAACAATTAAAACTCGAATTTTATTCATACGCGGCTCTAAAAATGGTGATTTTTAATCGTGTTTTAATTAAAACAACTCAACATCACCTTCAACAGGCAACGTTTTGATATTCGTCGAGTATTGACGCTCACGTTGAGCGATGGTGTCGTTATGCAAATCTTGGATTTTTTTCATCCCCACTTTGCCTGTTTTCGGAAAATAAATGACTTTACGCGGGTAAATATCACCTAAATCTTTTGACACTAACGCTAATCCTTCTTGGTCAATATAATCCAATACAAATTGGACATTACGCTCACCAACATCACTCAACGTGGGAATAATCTTGCCACCACCAAAAACCTTCACTTCTAAATTTTTACGTTTGCCGCCATTCGTTAAAATAGTGTTGATCAAATGTTCCATTGCATAATTGCCATAGCGCGTCGCGTTGCCAATCATTGCATCACTGCCTTGCTGCATTTTTTGCTCGGTTGTTTCGGGCAACATAAAATGATTCATGCCGCCAATACCAAGTTCTTTATCACGAATACACGCCGAAATACATGAACCCAAAACGGTGGTAATCAATTCATTTTCTAAGGTGACGTAATACTCGCCAGGTAAAATTTTTGCAGCAATAATGCCATGATCTCTGTCTAAATAACGGTTGACGTGATCAAATCCTCGAACGGAGGGTCTACCAATTTCATTACTCATTACGTTTTAAGTATTTTTTCGATATGTAGTTGTTGTTACTAATTCAAATTCATTGCAAATTTGATTCAATGACTCTGAATGCCCAATAAATAACCAAGATTTACTGTGGAGCAGTTTAGCATATCGTTTTGCCAGCGAGGCTTTTGTTTCGCGGTCAAAATAAATGAGTACATTACGACAAAAAATCACATCAAACGGCGTTTTCATTGGAAATTCCTGCATTAAATTTAATTGCTTAAATGTAATGATTTCCTGCAATTCAGGTTTGACCTTAACGTGATTCGGCGAACTTTTACTTTTTAAAAACCAACGTTTTAGAATTTCTGTGGGCAAATCTGTAATTCTATCTTCGGTATAAATACCTGTTGATGCCGTGTGTAAAACGTTAGTGTCTAAATCCGTTGCTAAAATTTTCACTGTCCAGTCTTTCGGCACGGATTCAAGCAAGGTTATCGCAATAGAATAAGGTTCTTCGCCTGTTGAGCAACCAGCTGACCAAATACTAATTTCTTTGGTATTTCTATTTCGCTGCAATAACTCTGGTACAACCACGTTTATCAAATAATCAAAATGGTGTTGCTCACGAAAAAACGACGTTAAATTCGTAGTAATTGCGTTAATAAATTCCGTAAATTCATCGTCATGATGATTATGCAAATAAGCGCAATACTCTTTAAAATCATTCAGACCGAGTCTTCTAACGCGTTTTGAAAGTCGCGAATAAAACATATCAAACCGCTCATCAGGAACTTGAATCCCAGAATGTTCGTTTGACATTTTGCGTAGTACATTGAAATCTTCAACGGTGAATTTAAATTCGCGCTCTTTTTCTACGATTGCCATTTTTTCGCCGCGTCCTTGTCGATTCAAAAGTTAAATTGCATTAAACGCCTAGAATTTCAAGTAAGCCAAGCAATTTCGCTGATTCAATAAAGCGTTCTGACGGATAAATAATATCAACGGTTTTGCCTAAATTGGGGGCATCTTTTTTGAGTGAAACCAACAATTGCAACGTTGCTGTATCAATGGTTGTCACATCAGCAGCGTTAATTTCAATCACATCATGCGCGGCAAGTGAATTTTTAACCGTGCTGTAAAGCTGCGCCACATTTTTAATCGTCGATTCGGGTTCTAAATCGATATGTGGTTCTGCTAACGATTCAACAGGGGCTTCTTCAACGATTTCTTCTGCCATTGCAACTTCCTCTTCGTGAGCAGGCATTTCTGCAATTGCCTCTGATTCTTCAATTTGTTCTGCTATTTCTTCTTGAACGGGTATTTCTTGAACAGGCATTTCTTCAATTGCTACAGGCTCTTCAACCTGTTCTGCTATTTCTTGAACGACCGATTCAATTACGTCATCTTCGTTTTCTTCAATTGAAACTTCAACACTTACTTCATCGTCGGCACTGGCTTCGACGGTAATTTCAACGTCGCCTTCTTCGTCAATTTTGACTTCAACCTCAAGAGATTCTTCTGTTTCGTTTGCTTCAACAGTATCTGCCGCAATGACAGGTTCTTGTGCAATCGGCTCTTCAACAACTTCAACAGGTGTGGCTTTCGCTTTTGCTCTCGATTTAGTGGCTTTTTTTGTAGGTTCGGCAACAGGCTCAGGCGTTTCTTCTTCGAGTTCAGCTCCATCCATCCACGCCAAAGGATCGTAACCAATTAAATTATTTGTTGTCATTTGTCATTACCCTATTTTCAAGAAAATCGTTCGCAAGATTACGGAAATCCCTTGCCGAACGGCTTTTCGGACTATATTCCAAAATGGTTTGTCCAAAACTTGGACATTCAGCAAGCAACGCCGTTTCACGAATCACGGTCGCCAAAATTTCATTGGGAAAATGCGACAGTAAAATGTTCAACACCTGTGACGAAATGCGGCGCGTTGACATATAACGCGAAATAACCACTGAAATTTTATATTTTCGTTTCAACGCACCTTCAAAGCGTTTGACGGTTCCCATCAGATGCGACAAACCTTGCAAGGCTAAAAAGTCACTTGCCATCGGCACTAAAAGTTCGCGGGTTGCAATTAACGCATTCGCAACAAGTAAGCCAGAAGACGGCGGGCAATCAATGAAAACAAAATCTTGATCTGCAAGCTGACCCTTCAAGGCATCACGCAACATCACGCCACGAGGTGAACCTGTGCTACTCATTTGCTCAACTTCTTTTAAGCGCGAACCTGCTGAAATTAACTGCAAATTGTCACGCACATGAACGACTTGTTCATCAATGGTTTTTTCTTTTAGCATCGCCGCATCAATACCGCTGGTATTGTTCGAAATAATGCCAAATGAAACCGCCAAATGACCTTGCGGGTCAAAATCGATGACCGTGACTTTTTTACCTAATTCAGCCAGCGCGTGACATAAATTTGTCGTTGTCGTGGTTTTACCCACGCCGCCTTTTTGGTTAATAATGGCGACTAATCTGGTCATTATTGCAATTCGTCAAAATTAGAAGAAACAGTGTCGTCCATCGCGTCAACTTCATCAGGATTTAGCAATTTATCAACGTCTAGGAGCATAATCATATTTTGTTTATAAACGTGCATTCCACGCATATAACGGGTGTCGAGTTGTGAGCCAAAATTGGGGGCTTTTTTAATTTCATTCGTTTTAATATCGAGTACGTCTGAAACAGCGTCCGCCACAATGCCCATGACAAACGTGTCAGTGCGATGATGCTTGATGCACAATACGATGACGACGGTTTTATGGGTATATTCAGCTTGTTCAAGCGAAAAGCGTTCGCGCAAATCAACAATTGGAATGACCGAGCCACGCAAATTCAAAACACCTTTAATAAACGAAGGTGCATTAGGAATCACGCGCACCGCTTCCCAACCTCTGATTTCTTGCACTTTTAAAATTTCAACGCCATACACTTCGTTAGCGAGTTCAAAGGTTAAAAATTGCTCAATTTGTTTCGTTTTTGCATCAGTTGTCATGGTTTGTCGTTTCCAGCGGATTAGATTGTTTTATCGGTTATCAATTAAAACTCTTCCCATTCATCATATCTAGGACTTTGCGATGAAGAGGGGAGGGCAGTCTTTGCTTGAGCAGTCGGTTGGCTTGATGCGACGGGGCGATTACGCACAGAAGATTTACCACCGACGTTAAAGAAATTTAGTAACTGAGTCATTTTAGCCGATTGCTCACGCATTGCCATACTGCTTGCGGCGGCTTCTTCGGCTAACGCGGCATTTTGTTGGGTAATTTCATCCATTTGTGAAACGTTTTGATTTACTTGCCCAATGCCCGCTGATTGATCATGGCTTGACGTTGTGATTTCACCAACGATGTCGCCCACTTTCGCAATACTGTCTACAATTTCCATTAAAGCTGCGCCTGTTTCATTAACAAATGCTGTGCCAGAACGTACTTTTTGGACGCTGTTTTGAATCAATTCGCTACTTTGTGCGGCGGCATTTGCGCTACGTTGCGCTAAATTACGCACTTCGGTGGCAACAACTGAAAAACCGCGACCTTGTTCACCTGCACGAGCCGCTTCAACCGACGCATTTAACGCAAGTAAATTAGTTTGGAAGGCAATTTCATCAATTACGCCAATAATCTCAGCAATTTTATTGCTACTTTCGTTAATTTCTTGCATAGCGGTAATTGCTGATTGCACTACGTCGCCGCCTTTTTCGGCGAGTTGCGTTGCGTTTTGCACCACTTTTTGCGCTTGTTGTGTATTTTCAGCGTTATTTTTCACTGCTGTTGAAAGCGCGTTCATGCTCGAAGCAGTTTGTTCAAGACTTGAGGCTTGTCTTTCAACGCGGTTCGACAAATCATTATTGCCACTCGCCATTTCTTGTGACGAAGTATTGACGAATTCTGCGGTTTCACGCAATTGGACAATCAATTGACTAATTTTCGTCAACGCATCGTTGATATTGTCTTTGCATTGCCCGTAAATACCTTGGTAATCCGCATGAATAGTATTCGTCAAATCACCATTTGCCATTTGTGCAATCACGCGATTGATGTCACTAAAGACGCTTTCAATCACATCGGTTAATTCGTTGATGTTAATCGACAATGATTTTGTGAAACCTTCTTTGTCGCCTAAATGAATACGCGCACTCAAATCGCCCGATTTAACAGAATTCACTAAATTTTCAATATCATGTTCAACTTGTGCTTCCAAGGTTCTGTCTAACCATTCTGAAACATAGCCAATGCGCTCACCATTGTCTGTTATGACGGGCGTTGCAATCACTTGCATGATATGCCCTGCTAATTCCAATTCAATCGTCGCCGACGTTTGTAAATTCGCAAGCAAATTTCTTTGATAAGCGGGATCTTTATGAAACACGCCGATATTTGTGCCAATCAATTTGCTGAATTTAAAGTTTGGCAAGGCTTTTTGCAAATCAGCTTCAGCTTCTAAAAATAACTTTTTCGCTGAGGTATTGGCAAAAATAATGTCTAAATTCGCATTTGCAATCAAAACACTTGATTGCACATTTTCTAAGCCTCGAATAATGCGTAATGATTCGGCATTCGCTTGTTTTACTTGCGCTAAATCGTCGCCTAATTTAACGCCTATCGCGTAAATGGCGCGGTATAAATCACCAAATTGATCATCACGACGTAAATTCAGTGGTTTTTTAAATTTATTTGCGCTAAGTTGATAAAGTTTATCAATCGCTTTTTCTAACGCATTGCTCATATCACTCGTAATGCTTGTCAATACAGCGATGCCAAGAATTGAAGATGACGCTGCGGCAGCTACCAAACCATAATTAGCGGCGTTAAATGCGTCGTACAACAAATACGCATTTGGCGCGATAAATAAGGTTGAGGCAAAAGCGACTTTTTTAGGAACTGACACTTCTTGCAGTGTTTTACAGAACGCTTTAAAACCAGTCGAATGTAACACCGCTGTGTTCGCATTTACGCCACGATATAATTTTTCTGCTTCTTCAATTTCGGTACGCGATGGAACGTGACGAACCGACATATAAGACACAACTTGCGCGTTTTCAAAAACGGGCATGATATTAGCGTTAACCCAGTAATAATCCCCTGATTTTGTGCGATTTTTAATTGTTCTGTGCCAAGGATTACCTTTTTTTAAGGTATTCCACATTTCCTCAAACACCGCTGAAGGCATATCAGGATGGCGCACAATGTTATGAGGCGTGCCGACTAATTCATCTTGTGAATAACCACTCAATTCAACAAAAGCGTCATTTGCAAAGGTGATAATGCCTTTCAAATCGGTGAGAGTGACCAAAATTGTGCCTGCTTTCATCACAACTTCATTGTTTGTAACAGGCATATTTTGTTTCATGGTCGTTAGTCCTTTGTGGATTTAAGTGGTTGTGAACGATTTAACTTTCGTTTTGTTCTAAATTTTCAATCGTCAATAATTTATCCACATCAAGCAGCATCACCATACGTTCACTTACCGAAACTAAGCCATTGATAAATTCATTGCTCACTTTCGTACCAAAATCAGGTGCGCCTTGAATTTCATTGCGTTCAACGCTAATCACGTCAGAAACCGAATCGACAACAACGCCCATAATGCGGGTGTGATTGCCGCTACCTGTTTGCAATACGACTACGACAGTCAAGGGCGTGTATTCAACTTTGCTTAATGCAAAACGCTCACGCAAATCGATAATTGGCACAATCGCACCGCGCAAATTCACCACTCCTTTTTCATAAGGCGGCACATTTGGCACACGCGAAACAGGTTCCCAACTGCGAATTTCTTGAACGCGCAAAATATCTACGCCGTATTCTTCTTTCCCTAAAACAAAACTCAAATACTGGGTTGTGTTATCAGAACTTTTTTGTGCGGCAACGTCTTCAACTACCGCAGATGTTTCATTTTCTTGTGACATAACGATTTTCTGTTTTGATGTGAGAAAAAATTAACGAACCGATAAACGGACTAAACCAGGTACGTCGAGAATTAACGCGACCGAGCCATCACCTAAAATCGTCGCGCCCGATACGCCTTCAACGCGACGGTAGTTAGCTTCGAGTGATTTAATAACCACTTGTTGTTGACCCAGTAATTCGTCAACCAAGAAGCCGCACAATGCGCCTTGACCTTCAACAACCACGATTACACCTTCGTTTGGTTTTGTTGCCGCGCCTGATTTCACATTGAAAATTTCGCGCATACGAATAATCGGTAAATACTCATTGCGTAATTTAAAGGTCTCGCCTTTGCCTGCCACTTTGTTGAGCATTTTTTCAGTGATATTGATGGATTCGATAATTGACACCAGCGGCACAATGTACGTTTCATCACCAACGGCAACTGATTGACCATCCAAAATAGCGAGTGTTAACGGTAAATGAATCGCAATGGTTGTGCCTTTGCCGAGTTCAGAAATGATGTCGATATTGCCGCCAAGTGATTGAATGTTTCGACGTACAACGTCCATCCCAACACCGCGACCAGAAATATCTGTCAATTGCTCCGCAGTTGAAAAACCTGGCATGAAAATCAATTCGAAAATTTGTTTTTCAGACAAAATGGCGGTTTCTTCAACCAAGCCTTTTTCAATTGCCTTTGCGAGTAATTTATTTTTATCAAGCCCACGACCATCATCGACAATCTCAATCACGATATGACCACCGCGATGATAAGCCTTGAGTTCAATGGTTCCCATTTCAGGCTTGCCTGCTGCAATACGGTCAGCGGGCATTTCAATCCCGTGATCTAAACTGTTACGAATCAAATGCACGAGTGGATCATTGATTAACTCAACAACCGCTTTATCAACTTCGGTATTTTCACCAACTAATTTGAGCGTGATTTTTTTGTCTAATTTGGTACTAATATCGTGAACCAAACGTGGAAAACGACTGAATACGAAGCTAATTGGCAGCATTCGGATATTCATCACGCTTTGTTGCAAATCACGGGTATGGCGTTCTAATTGCGCCAAGCCGCGTTTGAGCAAGCCCACTTTGTCCATCGTGAAGTTTTCACCCACCAAACCCAGCATAGATTGGGTAATTACCACTTCGCCCACCATGTTAATTAAAGTATCGATTTTGTCGGTATCAACACGAATTGAGCTAGACGCTTTTGGTGCAGCATTTTTTGACGCATCTGCTTCAACAGGTGGTTTTTTTGCCGCTGGAGCAGGGGCTGCAACAGGCGCGTGTTCTTCCACTTTTGGAGCTTCTGCAACAGGTGCAGGGGCTGGCGCAGCGGCAGCTTTTGATTTTTTGGCTTTTTTAGGTTTCGCTAATGGGGCAAATTCGATTGCACAATCATCTTCAACCCAACTAAAAATTTCTTTGATTGCAGCTTCGCTTGCATCGGTGACTAATTTTAATTCCCAAGTGATGTTACATTCTTCGGGATCTAATTCTGCAAATGGCACAACATCTTCAATGGTTGCATGAGAGGTAAGCTCACCAAGTTCGCTGATTTCTCTAAATAAACGAACAGGATCATTGCCTGTGCGAAGCAAACTTAAATAAGGGCAAAATGAAATTTTCCAGCCTTGCTCTTCTTCAATTTCGTCTTCTTCCTCTTCAGGCTCTGGGGCTGCAACGGCTACAGGTGTCGGAGCGGCTGCTTCATGATGTGCAGGAGCTGGGGCGTGAGAACCGCCTGCTGTACCATGTAATTCCATTTCTAAAGCGGCTTGATGTTTTGCCGCGCTTGCCATGTTCACTTCTTCTTCATTTTGAATAGACGTGAGCATTTCGCGCAAACAATCGACTGAACCTAAAAGTACGTCCACAGCAGGTTTTGTGACCTGTCTACGTCCATCACGCATTTCGTCGAGCAAGGTTTCCATAATGTGCGTGTATTCCGCAACGACGGTGAATCCGAACGTTCCGCTACCGCCTTTAATAGAATGCGCTGCTCTGAAAATGGTATTGATTACCTCTGAATCAATGTCGCCAATATCGAGCGACAACAATCCAGATTCCATCGCTTCCAAGCCTTCGAAACACTCTTCAAAGAAGACTTGATGAAATTGTGACATATCGATAGACATAACTTTACCTGTGTGTGCCTGAATTTATTTAAACTTAATTTAAGGTTAAAAGAATTTAACCATTCCTAAAAATCTACACTCATTCAGTGCAAATCCTGTGCCTAAAATTACCACGACCTAAAATTATTTTTAATGCGTGAAAATTTAGTTTTTAAGGGGGAGTCGCGCCGATTGCTCAGCGCGAGTAACTCAGATTAAACGATGGCTGCCTGTGTTTTGGCTAAATGTGCCAATGCTTTGGCTTCATCGTTTGTGCCTTTGCCTTGTAGTGTCACAATCATGGCGCGTAAGAACTCAACCGCCTCTGACATCACAGCAAGGTTTTCAGGCGTGATTTGTTTGGTTTTGTCACGCATTGCCATGAAAAGATGCTCTAATTCTTTGGCATAAGCCGACTCGGTGTTAAATTCGAGCATCGCGCAACCACCTTTAATTGTGTGTGCGCCGCGATAAATAGTGTTCATTTTTTCAAAATCAAACTCATCGTAATCAATGGTTTCGATTTCTTTTTTCATAATGTCTAAATGTTCTAAACATTCTTCAAATAGCACATCGTGGAACTGGCTCATATCAACTGACATCTTCTTTTCCTTCTTGTTTGTAAGTGAAATACTAATTAAATGCCAAGTTGATTAACCTAACACTTTGAGCAATGTTTTTAATAACTGATCTGGATTAAATGGTTTGACCATCCAGCCCGTCGCACCTGCTGCTTTACCTTCTTGTTTTTTTTCCATGCCCGATTCTGTTGTGAGCATTAACATTGGAACGTGTTTGTATTGCGGTAATTGGCGCAAATCACGAATCAAGGTAATGCCATCTTTATTAGGCATATTTACGTCAGTGACGATGCAATCAAAAGTTCGCTTTTTAGCTTTTTCAAGCGCATCCACACCATCTTCGGCTTCTTCAACATCGTAGCCTGCCGTTTTTAAAGTGAACGACACCATTTTTCTCATTGAAGCTGAATCATCAACTGCAAGAATACTCGCCATTATTTTCTCCCTAATTATCAATCAAAATACCGCGCGAATCTTACAGCATCTAGCACTGAATTGTTAAGCATAAGCGCGTTTTTTTGCCTGATGACTACAAGAACTTAAATAATGACATTCCTTGAACTTTTGCATACGACTGTTGCGCGGCTTGTAGTGACATTTGTTGCGAATTTAATTGTGTAATTGCACCTGCATAATCTAAATCTTCGACTTGCGAAAGGGCTGTTTGGGTGTTGATAATAAAATCTTGGTTTGAGGCTTTTTGACGATCTAGCGCGTTTTGACGTGCGCCAATAGTTGATCGAACTGTTGAAAGTCGAACCATTGCGTCGTCAAGTTCTTGCAGTGTGGCAAGCGTGGGGTTATCTGTGCGTAATTCATCGGCAAAATTTTTCACTGTATCAAATAACGTTTTTCCTGTGACATTGGACGGACCAAAAACGTTAAGCCCCGTGTCGCCATCAGCGATTTTGCGTGAACCACCGATTTGAATTTCTCGTTGTGTATTCGAACCTGAATAAATAAACGCTGAGTTTGTTGCTGCGCCTGCTGTTGATGGCGTTAAGGCTGCAACATCTGCTGTTGTGATTGCATTATTTGCCGCCGCATCTGTAATGGTTGCATCTGATGCCGTTGTATAAGCATTCCACGCGGTAGTCGCGATGTTTTGCGCGTCAGTTAATGAGGTGTTGAATGCCGAATCAGGTGCTACATAATCCGCAGCGGTTCTATCGGCAAAGGCTTGATCAAAAACGGCTTTAAACGCATCGGTATAAACCGTGTCGGTTTGATTAGCAGAAATTCTAAATGCCAGCGACCCTTTTTTGCCCGCGTCAACACCTGCCGCACTGTTCACAATGTTGCGATACGATTCAAGATTGACGGTCGCTTTTTTCAAGGCTTCGTCAATGGTAATCGTTGGCGAAAATTTATCGACAATTTCATACGCATCTTGCACCGCCTGTTTTGAAACATAATCAGCCCACGCTTCACTTTTTTGCGACGTGACCGTTTGCGTTGCAGTCGTTTTGTCGGTGTAATTAGCAAGCGCAACGCTATAAGCTCCTTTTGCTTGATTTAATGCTGCGGTTGCTGCGTCAGCGGATTGTTTTAATGACGCAACAGGTAATTTTTTTAAATCCAATGCGGCAAAGGCTTTATTAAATTCTGAGTTAAACGTAATCGGTGTGTCATTCCACGCAGCTTGCCATGCAGCAGGGAAGGTTTTGTGATCTTTTGCTGCTTGAACTTGTCCTTGTGTAACCGTTGCAGAGGTATCTTGCGCCGCTGCCCAGGCGGCGGCATCTTCAGCTGTGCTACCTGGATTATTTAGTGCGAAATCGTAAGCGGCGGTAATGGCTTGTTGCGTAATAAATTTCGTCCATGTTTGCGCGGGCAAGGTTTCAGTTGCGGTGGCTTTTAATTCGGTAGCGGCGAGTGTGACAACGTTAAGTTTTGAATTAACGTCAGCTTTTTTACCAAAAGGCATTTCGGTGGTTTTAGTTCCCGAAAAAATATATTCGCCATTTGCATTTCTAGTATTGGCAAGCCCCATTAAATGCTCGTTCAATTGCTCAAATTCCGAGGCAATTGCATTGCGCGAAATCGTTGAGTTTCCCGAATCACTGATGCCTTGCAAACCTAATTCTTGCAAACGTTGAATGGCATCAATCGCACTGGTAAGCGAAGTTTCTTCAAGTTGAAGGCGTTGCGTAACGGCATCGATATTGTCTTGATATTGTTGTGTTTCGCTAATTGATTGTTTAAAACCCAATGAGTAAGCCGCAGCCGATGGATTTTCAGCAGGTGATAGATATTTTTTACCTGACGAAATTTTTAACTGCGTTTCGTTAAGTTTGCTTTGTTGATCAAACATCGAGTTGATGTTGAATTGTTGTGGATAAGCGGTAGAAATACGCATAACAAAAACTCCTATCTAACTGCACTAATTAAGGTATCAAACATTGATTTCGAAATGGAGACCACTTGCGAGGCTGCTTGGTAAGCATTTTGATAACGAATTAAGTTTGCAGCTTCTTCATCTAAATTTACGCCCGCAAAATTAGCTCTTGCTTCCGTTGCATTGTTAAACAACGCTTTTTGCGCCGATAAACTCACGGTTGCCGCGTTCGTTGAGCTGCCAACTTGCGAGACTAATTGTTGATACGTTTCACTAAAGGTTTTTCCATCGCGTAATGTTGCATTGGTTTCTAATTTAGCTAACGCTAACGCATTGGTATTATCACCAGAATCTCCACCAACTTGCGCGGCGGCAATTTCATCAGGGGATGTGACCGCCGCTCTAATGTTTTGTCCGAGATTAAACGTTGGACGAATGATAAAACTCGCTGAACCGACTGGAATTTCGGTTTCAATAATCGTCATCCCTTCAACTGTTGTCGGTAATCCGCCTGTTGGCAAAGACACTTTCGTGTTGTCGCTTAAACGAGTGAGCGTATAAGCTCCTAAGTTGTAATCTAAGCGGTAATCACTAGGCTGTAAATTGTTAATCGTCGCCGTGTCAATGGTTACATCTACCGCGCCGCCCTTATTGCCCAAATCGCCATAAATCATGACTTCTGTGGGTTCAAAGCGAAATAAATCTTTGCCTTGATTGCCTTTTAAATCGACACCTTGCGTATGAATGTCATTAGTCAATTTCGCAACACCCGCCGCAACAACACCTAATTGACGCTGCGCGGGGTCTAACACTTGATCACGAAATTTCATTGCGCCAGACAGTGAACCACTTGAAAACTGATTACTAACATCAAAACCTCTTGCGCTTGGACTCGACTTCATTACAACTGTTTTGTGCATCACGTCAGTGGTTGAATTTTGCAGAGCTAAAATTTGACGTGAATTACCCGAAATCAGAGCTTGTCCTTGACCGATAAACACATCCACTGCGCCGTCTGCGCGAACAAAAACAGACGTGTCGATATTTTCAGATAGTTTGGCGAGCAGTTGATCGCGTTGATCGAGTAATTCATTCGGAAATTGTGTTCCGCCACCGCGTGTGACGGCTGAAATTTTTGCGTTTAAATCAATGATGTTTTGCGAATAAGTATTCACATTATCAATGCTCGTTTGCATATTCGCGTTGTTTTGCGCGGCAAGATTATTGAGTTGTGCTGAAACTGTGTTGAATTGTGTGGCTAACGAATTTGTTTCAGAAACCAAAATCGTCCGTGCAGGAATGGAGGTCGGGTCAGTAGCGACACCATTTGCGGCTTTGAAAAATGATTTCATCGCATTCGTCATACCTGTTTCTGGATTTGCCATCAAGTTATCGACTTGCTTTGTCATCGTTTGGAAACGATCAGCTTCACCTAACGAAGAAGATGCGGTGCGAATGTTGTTACTAATGAATTGATCATAACTGCGCGTCACGTTCGTGACGTTCACACCATTGCCAACGTAATTGCCGTTACTGTACGTTGTTGGGGCAGATTCCATGTTGGTACTTTGGCGGCTGTACCCTTCGGTATTTACGTTGGCAACGTTATTACTGCCTGTTTGCATAGCGCGTTGAAACGCCATAAGTCCTGTCAACGCCGTTCCTAAAATTCCAGTGGACATAAGGAATAACCTATTTTTCTTTAAGTGTTAAAACTTGGCGATGTTTATTTCACCGCCGCCGTTGTATTGTCTGTAAATAAATTTAGCGCATTACTTTGATAAATATGCAGCACTTTATCGGCATAACTTGGGTCGGTTGCATAGCCTGCGCGTTGCAATTCACGCATATATTGTCCCGTATTCCCTGCTTTCGTTAATGCTGTCTCATAACGCGGATTGTTTTTAATAAAATTAACGTAATCGTTAAAACTTTCTTGATATGACGAATAGGCTCTAAATCCAGAGCTGACTTTTCGTGCAATACCTTGATCAAATTCAAGGCTTGAAACTTGCGCTTGTTTCCCTTTCCAAGAACGATCGGCTTTAATGTTGAATAAGTTATAACTGCTTGAACCATCGGCATTTTTAATCACCGAATTTCCCCAACCACTTTCCAATGCTGCTTGGGCAATTAACGCATTCGGATCAACACCAAGTAATTTTGCGGCGTATTTCGCGTGTGGTTGCAATTGTTTTACAAAATCAACAACCGATTGTATCGGCGCAGCACGTCTATTCTTAAATTCAATATCGTCATTTTCATAGTCGCCGCTCTCATAAATTCTGCCATCAGGTGTTCTAACAAGTTTGACGGGATTATTTAAATAATCTTCTAATGATTCGGGTTTTGGATTTGCGCCTTTAGGGCTAAGTTGTTTCACAATCAAATCAGCTAAACCCACACCAGGTTTGCCCGCTAAATGCACCGATAATTGATGATCGTACATTTCGTTATAAGTATCAGATTGGCTATTATCAAAAATACCTTCTGCTAATTTTGCCTGCCGCATTCCCTTCAAAATGTTATTTAAAAAGAGAGCTTCAAACTGCTGGGCAACTTTTTTAATAGCGGCGGGAGAATCGGTTTTTGCTTCATTTTTCAATTTTGAAAATTGGCTAAAATCGTTATAAACCGAGGTATTTGCGGCAGGCGTATTTAACATGACGATTCTCGTTTTTAGATGATAATCAACTCAGCGTGCAACGCACCTGCTGTTTTTAATGCTTCTAAAATAGCCACCAAATCACTTGGTGCTGCACCAACTTGATTGACTGCATTGACCAAATCATCAAGCGAAACACCAGGTTTAAAGGCAAACATACGATTTTTCTCTTCTTTGGCTTTCACGCTTGAACTTGGCGTTGTGGTCGTCTTCCCTTGAGAAAGCGGATTGGGTTGTGAAACATTGATATTTTCATCAATTGTTACCACTAAACTTCCGTGCGATACCGCAGCGGGTGTGACGCGAACCTTATTGCTCACAACCACCGTACCTGTGCGCGAATTCACAATCACGCGAGCAGGGGCTTCATCCATATCGACATTGACGTTTTCAAGTACCGAGGTGAACATCACTTTTTGCCCTGCATCGATGGGCGCATTCACGCGCACTGACGTAGCATCAATCGGTTGTGCAGTATTTGCACCGAGCAATTTATTTATCGATTCCGCCATGCGATTCGCCGTCGTAAAATCCGCTCGATGTAGATTGAATACTAACGAATCCCCTTCTGAAAACGGTGTTGGCACCGTTTTTTCAACTAACGCACCATTTGAAATACGTCCAGCACTAGGGTTATTTACCGTGACGCTTGAGCCGTCTTTGCCTGAGGCTGTCATACCTCCGACAACTAAATTACCTTGCGCGATAGCATAAACTTGACCATCCGCGCCTTTTAATGGGGTCATCAACAGCGAGCCACCGCGCAAACTTTTCGCGTCACCAATTGAGGAAACGGTCACGTCAATTGCCATCCCTGGTTTTGCAAAGGCAGGTAATTCTGCTTGCACAGCCACGGTTGCGATATTTCGTGCTTTCATTTGCGGCAAATCTTTGGGGTCAAGTTGAATGCCGTAACGGCGAAGCATATTGCCTA
>JAQTOT010000194.1 GCA_028713145.1 Methylococcales bacterium | reverse complement strand
TTTTATGCCCCAAATAATCACACCTTAGTTTGTTTAGGCGTACCATACGGACGTTTTTAATTTATCAGGTAAGTAAAAATGGCAAACATCACAACAAGTTTTCAAAATCAAAGTGATATAAACGTAGCCAGACAAGCAATAATCGCATCTAGCATCAATCTTTTTACTGGAATGAGTTACGCACAACTGGCTTATTCAAATGCTTACGCATATTCTTTTTACAAATATGATGAACGCTCTGCAACGAAAGTTGCTGGTACGTTAACAAACGGTGACTATGGAATAGTATCAGGAAATACGATGTTTCCGACCAGCATAACGTATGGTTATTACTCGTTTAGCAAATCGAAAATGAGTGTTGATTTTTACGGTAATGTTTCTCAAGCATATCAATATGCTAATCCAACTGGTTACATGGATAAGATTGTTGTTCACAATGGCAACGATACCGTCACGATTAACGGTTACGTCGATGTTTCAGGATATAAAGCTGGCACAGTGAACGATTTTAAAGTTGAAACTTCAGGCGCATCTTTTTCTGGTGCGGGTAATTTTTCTGCCACTGTATCGAAAGATTATTATGGAAACTACAGCTCTACGGTAACAGGTAATTTCAATTCTTTGTCGTTATCTTTGGGCAATTCTTCAATCAACGTCAGCGGTATTCAAACCGACGTTATGTCTATTTCTAAATACGCACTTTTCACTGATTTTTTAGCCGATATTCAAGTTGGTAACGATAACGTCACAGGCACCAGCGGTAGTGAAAATCTTTATGGTTACGCTGGAAATGATTATCTAAGCGCAGGATACGGTGATGATACGCTTGATGGTGGCGCGGGGAACGATATTTTAGATGGTGGATAGGCTCAAATACTGCTGTTTATCATGGCTACAAATCAAATTACAACATTTCAAAAAGTGGCGCGATGTATTCGATTAGCAGTTCAATTGATGGTACGGATACATTAAGCAACATTGCGTATTTACAGTTTTATGATGGCACTGTCGCTATTGATTCGGCATTACCACTGCCTGTAAAGACAGCAACTCCCGCACCTGTTGTGTCAAAAGACGTTACTAATATAACAAATTCAACTCCAAATCATTTACCTACAGGTTCTGTTTTAATTGAAGGAAATCCAATTGTTGGCAGCACTTTGACGCTATCGAATAACATTCACGATGCCGATGGATTAGGGAGATTTCATTATTCATGGGAAACAGAAAGGTTCGTTTTATCTTTTAATAGCCAGTCTTTCACCATAACAAAAGATGCACTAGGGCAAAAAATTTGGGTAACAATTTCTTACACAGATGGTGCGGGAAATATCGAAAAAGTTAACAGTAACTTAACCGCTGTCGTTACAGTTGCTAACGGTAATCTTGTAACTGGTACTATAAAAAATGACATTCTTTCAAGTTTGACAGGCGACGACACGTTAATCGGTGGTTTAGGTATTGATACGTTAACTGGCGGGGCAGGCTCAGATGTTTTCAAATTTAACAACATCAAGGAAACGGGAAACATTGCTAAAACCCGCGACATAATCACCGATTTCAAAACTAGCGACGGCGACAAAATTGATTTGTCTGGCATTGATTCAAATACCAGTAGAGCAGGTGACCAAGCATTTACAAAATTAGTTAGTGGTGCAAAGTTCTCGGAGAAATTCGCAGCCGCAGGACAATTATTTTTCGATACTAACAGCCACATTCTTTATGGAAATGTTGATGACAAGCCAGAAGCCGATTTTTCAATTCAACTTAACGGTGTGAAGTCTCTTACCTTCAAAGATTTTATTTTGTAATTTTCAAAATCTACAATCATTGCCGTAACGTAATTACTGACAGAACCGCCCAACGTGGCGGTTTTTTTATGTCTGAAAATCAGCAAAAGAATCCCCCTATTATCCCCATTTTTACCTATTTCGAATTGTTCAAAATGTAGCAATGGTGCGGGTTAAAAACTCCCTAAACTCCCTATTTTCATTTTTGGGAGTTTTATTTTCAGCCTAAAACGCCAAAGATATTGACAAGCCAACGCATGACGCGGCGGCAATAACCAACGGAAGGTAACACATGGCAACACCAACATTTGTAAATGTTCAACAACTCGTACAAAGACAACCCGCTTTCACCGTTGGCGGTGTGCGTGCGTGGATTTTCAACGAAGAAACCAACGGACTTAAAGAATCGGGGGCAATTATCCGAATTGGTAAGAAGCTGGTAATTGACGAGGCTAAATTTATCGAGTGGATTCAAGGCGGGGCTAATGGCTAATCACGCAGCAGAATCGCAACGCAATAGAATTTTAGAGTGGCTACGGCAAAAGCCACTCACAACTTTTGAAGCGAAAGAGCAGCTCGACATAATGCAACCAGCAACACGCATTTTTGAACTGAAAGAACGCGGATACAACATTATCACCCAGCGGATAACTCAAAATGGACATAACAACGTGGCGCGTTATGTTCTGTTAGCGGAGGTGAAACATGAACCAAGATAACGAATGGATTTTTAAATTTGTTAAGCGCAACTTCAAAAAAGGAAAAATGAAGCGGCAAACTTTTAACGAATGCAAGGCAATTTTAGAAGGAACTAAACAATGAAGAAATTGACACACGACAACAGCACAGCTAATCTATCAGCACCTCGAAACATCGAGGTCGGGATTTGCAACCCGCGTAGCAATGGCGATAATACGCCGCACAATTTAGCGGTTTTTTTACGCCTATCATTTTGTAATCCGTTCATTTTTGAGCAGATTATATTCATTATGGTGGTGTTGCTTGAGCAGTCCTTGTGGCTGGTCGCACCATTGCGCGATATTGCAAACTCATTCAACACCACCGCCCAATGCTTTGCAACATTGTTCGGTGGTTTTACTACTCTAAGCAATGGTATCCATCAATGAAAAATCAAACTCAAATCCCAAACTCAATCCGTCAAATTTTTGAACACCGTCCAACTTTTGAACACCGTTTAAGCCCCACAGGCTTTGATACGCCTATCGACTTGGTGAATAGCATCGATTTGATGACCACACGAGCAAATGGCGTTCTACACGCAATCATGATGCAGTTTCTTGGTGGTGCGGAACAAAGCCGCCTGTCAGATGACATTATGATCGGGCTGATTGATTCGGCAATTCAAGAAATCAATGACATTGAATCGACCGTGACAGCCTTTGCAGCAATAAAAAACCCACGCTAATTAACCAAATTAACGCGGGTCTTTGTTGAGCTATCAAACGAACACATTTCGGGTTGAATTATAACCCCGTTTGATAGCTCTTTGCACCCGCAAGGATGAATTTCATGAATAATTACATTGAGCGTTATGCCGTCGAAAATGCACAGCATGACGCGAATAGGCTGTTTTCAGAAACGGGTGTTGAACACGTTGTTAAAACGATAAGCGACGGTATTTTTGTTGCCGTTCCTGTTCAAGTCGATGACGCGCCACTTGTTGATGATTTTTTAACTGGTGAACCGATACCGCCCGAAGTAAGAAATAAACCACGTCCCCCACGTCCTGCACACAACGCCATTCTTGATGATGATTGCGACTATTTTGAGTTAAATCTACTCAAGCATTTAGACGATAGCCACATCATGAAACGGTTAGCGATTGCGACGGCTGAGGCAATCCAGCTACCCGCAAGTACGGTATTTTTAACAGGCTTAGGCGTGTTTAGTTCGATAGCATGCCGTCGGTATGTGGTGGGCTATCAGCATGGTGGCGACGTTCCTATCGGCTTGTATATCATTGCCGAACAACCCAGTGGCACGGGCAAAAGCTGGTGTTTAAAAACATTTCAAAAGCCGTTTTTCAAAGTGCATGAAGCGAAAGCCAAAGCACATAAAAAAGACGTGCTACGGCTCAAAGACATTCCCAAAGACGAACAAACCAGCGAAGACAAACAAGCGTTAAAAGATTTACTCGCTAATGCACCGATGCCGCTGTTTTCAACAAATCCTTCACCCGAAGCCCTTGAGCAATCATTAGAACGCACAGGGGGCTTTTTTTCGTCCATATCGAGTGAACAGGGAATGATTAACACCATGTTAGGGCTGACGTATGGCGAAAAAGGCAGAGCCAATAACAACGATTTACTGTTAAACGGTTACGACGGTGGACATATCAACTCAATGCGTGTGGGACGTGACGGTTATTGTGGTCATGTGATTGGCGCGTTTGTGTCCTTTGCTCAAAATGGCAGTATCGAGAAGATGTTAGAAGCAAGTCATGGCACAGGATTAGCGGAACGGTGTTTGTTTGCTGCTGAACCGCATTATTTAGGCAAACGTAATCGCTTCAAAAGTACCGCAATCGATAAAGATTTGCTAACCGAATACAACAACATGACCACTGAATTAGCAGGAATCATGTATCACCATGCGAATAGCGATTTATCCATGCTAACGATCACCGCACAAGGTCACAGATTGATTACGGAATACCTTGTTGATATTGAGCCGCATTTAAAAGATGGCGGTAAATTTTC
>JAQTOT010000193.1 GCA_028713145.1 Methylococcales bacterium | reverse complement strand
AGAAATTTCAAAAATGATTGGTGTACCTGTTCAACTGAACGTTGAAGAAATCAGAAAACCTGAATTAGATGCGTATTTAGTTGCAGAAGGTGTTGCACAACAGCTAGAAAAACGTATCATGTACCGTCGTGCGATGAAACGCGCCGTGACAAATACAATGCGTTTAGGTGCTGAAGGTATCAAAATCAATCTTGGCGGTCGTTTAAACGGTGCCGAAATCGCGCGTAGCGAATGGTATAGAGAAGGTCGTGTGCCTTTGCATACTTTACGCGCTGATATTGATTATGCAACAGCAGAAGCACACACAACCTATGGAATTATCGGCATTAAAGTGTGGATTTTCAAAGGTGAAGTGTTTGATATAGATGCACACAATGCGTCTATTAACTCTGACGCTAAGAAATAGTTGAGGGAATAGAGAGATGCTTCAACCTAAAAGAACAAAATTTCGCAAACAGCATAAAGGTAAAAACAACGGTATTGCTGTTCGCGGTTCATCTGTGAGTTTCGGCGAATTTGGTTTGAAATCAATCAGTCGTGGTCGTTTGACGGCACGTCAAATTGAATCAGGTCGTCGTGCGATTTCACGTCACGTTAAACGTGGTGGTAAAATTTGGATTCGTGTTTTTCCTGATAAACCAATTACCGAAAAACCGTTAGCGGTTCGTATGGGTAAAGGTAAAGGTAGCGTGGAGTATTGGGTAGCCCAAATTCGCCCAGGCACTATGTTATATGAAATTCAAGGGGTTTCTGAAGAATTAGCTCGTGAAGCGTTCACGCTTGCATCAGCTAAATTACCTTTGAAAACACTCTTTACTGTACGGACGATAATGTAATGAAAGCAAGTGAATTACGTCAAAAATCGCGCGATGAGTTGTCTGCTTTGTTGATTGATCTAGCGCGTGAGAGCTTTGCTCTTAAAATGCAAAAAGGTACTGGTCAATTGACTAAAACCGCGCAAGTGAAACAAGTACGACGTGACGTGGCTCGCGTTCAAACGATTTTAAATGAAATGGCGAGAGCGTAGTATGAGCGAAGAAACAAAAGTACGAACCATTACGGGTCGCGTTGTCAGCAATAAAATGGACAAAACGATTACTGTTTTGGTTGAACGAGTTGTAAAACATCCTGTTTATGGAAAATACATCAAACGTTCAACAAAAATGATGGCACATGATGAGCAAAACACTTGTCAAGAAGGCGATGTGGTTGCGATTACTTCGTGTCGTCCGATGTCGAAAAACAAAACGTTTAAACTAGTGCAAGTGTTAGAAGCTGCTAAAAAATAGTTTCAACGGTTAATTTATTATTTTAGGAACAAATCATGATTCAGATGCAAACTAACCTTGAGGTCGCCGATAATAGCGGTGCAAAAAAGGTCATGTGTATCAAAGTGTTGGGTGGTTCACACAGGCGTTATGCTGGTATTGGCGATATTATTAAAGTCAGTATCAAAGACGCAATTCCACGCGGCAGAGTGAAAAAAGGTGACGTGTATAATGCGTTGGTCGTCCGTACTCGTAAAGGTGTGCGTCGTGCTGATGGCTCAGTAATTCGATTTGATGGTAACGCGGCAGTTATTTTAAACAATAACTTGCAACCGCTTGGCACACGAATTTTTGGACCTGTTACTCGTGAGCTAAGAGGTGAAAAATTTATGAAAATTATTTCACTAGCTCCTGAAGTATTGTAAGGCGAGGGCAAATTATGCAAAAAATCAAGAAAGGTGATGAAGTCATCGTTCGTATCGGTAGAGACAAAGGCAAAACTGGTCGAGTGGTACAAGTCCTAAAAAATAACAAACTTCTTGTTGAAGGCATCAATCAGGTTAAAAAAACACAAAAACCAAATCCTAACGCTGGCGTTCAAGGTGGTTTTGTGGCGAAAGATATGCCGATTGAAATTTCAAACGTGGGTTTATACAACCCAGTAACAAAAAAAGCGGATCGGGTAGGCTTTAGATTCTTAGATGATGGCAAAAAAGTCCGATACTTCAAATCAACTAACGAAGTTGTCGATGCGTAAGGTGAATCATGGCTAGATTAGAATCAGTATATAAAGAAACTGTTCGCCCTGCTTTAATGGAGCAGTTCGCTTACAAATCGGTAATGCAAGCACCTCGTATTACGAAAATTACTTTGAACATGGGCGTTAGTGGCGCAGTTGCAGACAAAAAAGTTTTGCAAGCCGCTGTTGGCGACATGGAAAAAATTGCAGGTCAAAAACCTATCATCACATTGGCTAGAAAATCTATTGCGGGCTTTAAAATTCGTGACGATATGCCGTTAGGTTGCAAGGTGACCTTGCGTAGCGACAAAATGTATGAATTTTTAGATCGCTTAATCAGTATTTCGATTCCTCGTATTCGCGATTTCCGTGGTTTAAACCCAAAAAGTTTTGACGGTCGCGGTAACTATTCAATGGGCGTGAAAGAACAAATCATTTTCCCAGAGATTGATTACGACAAAATCGACATGTTGCGCGGTATGGACATCACCATCACAACGACAGCACAAACCAACGAAGAAGGTTTGGCATTGTTGAAGTTGTTTAATTTTCCATTTAAACAGTAGAAGGTGACTGGTCATGGCAAAAAAATCGATGATTGCGCGTGAAGAAAAACGCAAAGAATTAGTCAAAAAATACGCTGTTAAACGCTCTACGTTGAAAGAAATCATTCGTGATCCAAATGCAACGTATGAAGACAAAGAAACTGCTCATTTGCAGCTTCAAAAATTACCTAGAGATTCCAGTGCCTCGCGTGTTCGTAACCGTTGTAATTTAACGGGTCGTCCACATGGTTACTATCGCAAATTCGGCTTGAGTCGTAATAAATTACGCGAAGCGACAATGCGTGGTGACGTTCCTGGCGTTGTTAAAGCAAGCTGGTAATTCTGGTGAACCAATTTTGGAGATTTAAAAAATGAGTATGACAGATCCAGTAGCGGATATGCTGACACGCATTAGAAACGGTCAGTCTGCTGGTAAAAAATTTATTAAACAACCTTCGTCTAAACTTAAAGTATCGATTGCAAAAGTGCTTAAAGAAGAAGGTTACATTACGGATTTCAGCACCGAAACCACAGGCTCTCACACAGAGATGACTGTTGAGTTGAAGTATTACAAAGGTGCGCCTGTAATCGAAAACATCAAACGAATCAGCAGACCAGGTTTGCGGATTTATAAATCGAAAGATGAATTGCCAAAAGTTCTCGGCGGGTTAGGTATCGCTATCGTGTCTACTTCTAACGGAGTAATGACAGATAGAGCGGCTCGTGCGATTGGACACGGTGGCGAAGTCATTTGCACCGTTTGCTAAGAGGTCGTTATGTCAAGAATTGCTAAAGCTCCCGTTACTATTCCAAGTGGTGTGGACATTAAAGTAAGTGGCAACAACCTCACCGTAAAAGGTAGCAAAGGTAGTTTGTCATTTGATTTTGATTCATCAGTCAGTATCGAAATTGTAGACAATGTTGCTTCTATGGTCTGGAATAAAGACGATAAAAAAGCAACGGCTCAAGCAGGTACCGCAAGAGCGATTATGAATAACATGGTCACTGGCGTTTCAACAGGCTTCGAAAGAAAATTATCGCTTGTTGGTGTTGGTTACAGAGCGCAAGCAAACGGAAACGTTTTAAGTTTGTCGCTTGGTTTTTCACATCCTGTTGATTTTCAAGTTCCTGCTGGCGTTTCAGTCGAAACACCATCGCAAACGGACATTATCTTGAAAGGTAGTGACAAACAATTGCTCGGTCAAGTTGCTGCGAAAATTCGTGCTTACCGTCCACCTGAACCTTATAAAGGTAAAGGCGTTCGTTATGCTGATGAGCATGTTGCTAGAAAAGAAGCTAAGAAAAAGTAGGGTAGCGTAATGGATAAGAAACAAACTCGTATGAAACGCGCATTAAAATTGCGTAGTCAGATTAAAAAGTTGAACGCTACTCGGTTGTCAATTCACAAATCGTCACAGCACATTTACGCTCAAATTATTAGCGGCGATGGCACAACGACATTGGCAAGTGCTTCAACTGTCCAAGCTGAATTGAAAGCTGGTTTAAAAAACACCAATAATATCGAAGCTGCGACAGCAGTAGGTAAGCAAATTGCTGAAAAAGCACTTGCAGCAGGTGTGACTGAAGTCGCTTTTGATCGTTCAGGTTTTAAATATCACGGTCGTGTGAAAGCACTCGCCGATGCCGCTCGCGAAGCTGGCTTGAAATTTTAGGAGATTACAATGGCTACAGCACCTACTCAACAAGGTAGCGCAGACGGCTTACAAGAAAAATTGGTCAACGTTAGACGAGTCGCCAAAGTGGTTAAAGGTGGTCGCGTTTTTGGTTTTACCGCTTTGACTGTTGTCGGTGATGGCGAAGGTCGCATTGGTTATGGCGTAAGCAAAGCCCGCGAAGTGCCAATTGCGATTCAAAAATCGTTAGAACAAGCACGTAAGAATATGCGTAAAGTGGAACTAAAAGGCGACACCTTGCAATATCCCGTTACGAATACAACAGG
>JAQTOT010000192.1:1151-4537 GCA_028713145.1 Methylococcales bacterium | reverse complement strand
TTAAAAAGTCTGCACCTGCGGCGACTAAACATGTTGACGCATCTGATTTTGTGCGGTTTTAGGAGAGCGGTATGAATGACCTCGTACAAGTATCCACGATGGCAAGCGAGCCGCAGCAATACCTCACGTTTATGCTGACGGGCGAACCGTATGCCATCAACATTCAGCGGATAAAAGAAATTATTCAATATGGGGAATTGACTGAAGTGCCAAGAATGCCTGCGTTTATTCGCGGCGTAATTAACTTGCGTGGCGCCGTCGTTCCCGTGATTGATTTAAGTTCGCGCTTTGGCAAAGCTCCGACTGTTGTGGGTCGGCGCAATTGCATCATCATTATCGAAGTGGAAGTCGGTAGCGAAACGCAAAGCATCGGTGTGATGGTTGATTCGGTAAATGCCGTGCTGGAAATTCCGCCTACTGAAATCGAACCTGCACCGAAGTTCGGTTCAAACATTCACACCGACTTTATCGCAGGGATGGGCAAAATTGATGGCAAGTTTGTCATCATTTTAAACATTCAATATGTGCTATCGATGGACGATATGGCGGCGTTAGTGGCTGTTCGTTCGGGTTCGGTGGCGGAGTTGTTAGCAGAAGTAAGGTAACGGATTTTACACAGGCTTAAAGCAAGCCCCCTCGCTTTGCTCTCCCCCAGCCTTTCAGGCTGCCCCCTCCAAAGGGGACGAAAGATTAAAAAGCTCTTAATGGTTTTCCCCCTTTGGAGAGGGAGCGGCGATAGCCGCAGGGGGAGGTTCTTTAACTCAACATCAACGAATGAATGAATGAATGAATGAATGAATGAATGAATGAATTAAAAATCATTGCGGAAATCAATGAAGAAATAAAAAAGATTATTGACCTCGCAGAAGATATTAGTTTAACCGCGACAAATGCTATTTTAATTGCAAGGCAAGCTGGTTCAAATGCAGTGGGTTTTAGCGTCGTGGCACGAGAATTACGCATGTTTAGCGATAAAATCGCAACGGCAATGCAAGAATTGTCTCAACTCATTTATCAACAAGTATCAATAACGGCGACAAAACGAAATCGATTGCGTAGTGTGCTTAAACTTAATCAAGCCAGCGCACGTCATGAGTTAGCGCAAACGCGCCTTGCATCGGCGTGTGTACGCAGTCAAAGTGAAGTGGATGAAATGGAGCGTGTAATTTCAAACATCTTGAAATCATTGCAAATTGCAATGAAACGAACAGTCAAACAATGTGCTTCAGGAATGGTGATTGCCCGCTCGGCAGGGATTGAATCCGCGCATGGTGGCGAAATGACTATTGCGTTACGTCAAGTTGCCCAAAGCGTAGAAAACGTTGTCAACAATATCGCGATACGCATTAAAAAACTAGGAATACAACTTACAGAAGTTACAGCATGAAAAAAGCGACCATTATTTATCAATCAGGCGAACATCAATGGATTGCGTTAGCTCGCGACCCAGAAAAACCCAATTATTTAATCGATACAAACGAATACCTTATTACGGATGGAACGACGGCTTTATTAACTGACCCAGGTGGTTCAGAAATTTTTTCAATGGTTTTTACGGCGATTTGTGACGCATACGACCCCGCAAAAATTGGGGCGTTATTTGCCTCACACCAAGACCCTGACATTATTTCGTCATTGTCTTTGTGGCTTGATTTTAATCCTGACTTGAAATGTTATCTCAGTCGTTTATGGTCAACCTTCGTGCCGCATTTTGGTGGAACAGATGAAACCTTTATTGAAATTCCTGATGAAGGTTTGAACATTCCTGTCGGCAGTTTGAATTTGCAAGCTGTGCCAGCGCATTATTTACATTCTTCGGGCAATTTTCATTTATACGATGAAACAGCACGATTGTTTTTCTCAGGCGATATTGGCGCAGCCATGTTACCGCCTGATATGAATGATTTATTTGTGAAAAATTTTGCTCGTCACATTGACTATGCAACATATTTTCATCAACGTTGGATGGGGTCAAAAGAAGCAAAACGTGTGTGGTGTGAGCGGGTCGCAAAATTAAAAATCGATATGCTTTGCCCTCAACATGGTGCAATTTATCAGGGAGCAGATGTGGAACGTTTTATCAATTGGTTTGATGAATTACCTGTTGGGACGGGGCTATTGTGACAACAATTTATGCAACGCTTGCAAATGTCCATAATCTTGCTGGCGTATCGTTAAAAGATAAGGAGTTTACGCAATTTTGCGAACTGATTTACCGCATTGCAGGTATCAGTATGGCTCCTTCAAAAAAGCCGCTCGTCACCAGTCGGTTAGCAAAACGACTTGCTCATCACAGACTATCGAGTTATGGCGAATACTTCCAAATGATTA
Organism: Methylococcales bacterium; assembly: GCA_028713145.1. Lineage (GTDB taxonomy): Bacteria > Pseudomonadota > Gammaproteobacteria > Methylococcales > Methylomonadaceae > UBA10906. Next base: position 2,206 of record JAQTOT010000192.1, on the reverse strand, counting down.
CGTCTGTGAATGGCAAAGCAGAATTGCAAATCGCTGTCGATTTGCTAACAACGAACGAAACACATTTTTTTCGAGAACCTAAACATTTCGATTTTTTGCGTCACCATATTTTGCACACAGCAAGATTTGGCAAGCCACCACGCATTTGGAGTGCTGCGTGTTCAACTGGCGAAGAACCTTATAGTCTTGCCATGTTGCTCGATGAAATTTTAGGTAATGCGGCGTGGGAAATTGTAGCGTCAGATTTAAATAGCCAAGTGTTAGAAAAAGCGCGAGCAGGGCTTTATTTGATGGACAGAATGCCTGAAATTCCGCGAAATTATTTGTCGAATTACTGCCTTAGAGGGACGGGGTCACAAGAAGGAACGTTACTCATTGATCGTAGATTGCGTGAGCGTGTACAGTTTTTTCAACATAATTTAATTGAACAACCGCCAAAGTTAGGGCTATTTGATGTTATTTTATTGCGGAACGTGCTGATTTATTTCAATCAGGAAACAAAAGTAAAAGTCGTTTCACGCTTGTTGCCTTTCTTGCGTTCAGGTGGCTATTTTTTAGTGGGACACTCAGAAACGTTAAATGGCATAAGCGATGAAGTAAAGCTAATACAGCCTGCTATTTATCAGAAACTTTAAATAACTTAGGAGCTTAAAGGTGGGACAAATCAAGGTATTGTTAGTCGATGACTCTGCCGTTGTGCGGCAAGTATTGGCAGCCAGTTTGTCAAAAGACCCAGGGATTATCGTCATTGGTGCGGCAGCGGATCCATTGTTTGCGATGGCTAAAATGAAAGTGCAATGGCCTGACGTAATTGTGCTGGATGTTGAAATGCCTCGCATGGACGGTATTACGTTTTTAAAAAAATTGATGAGCGAACGTCCTACGCCTGTGGTGATTTGTTCGACACTAACCGAAAAAAGTGCAGAAACAACCATGCACGCGATGGCAGCGGGCGCGGTCAGTATTGTGACAAAGCCGAAAGTGGGGTTAAAACAATTTTTGCTCGATGATTCCGAAAATCTTATCGCCGCAGTAAAAGCAGCTGCGCGAGCGAA
>JAQTOT010000192.1:0-1141 GCA_028713145.1 Methylococcales bacterium | reverse complement strand
CGATTAGTGAAAAAAACAGTAAATGCTGCACCTGTTGTCCAAGCAAAATTAACAGCAGATGCCATTTTGCCACCGAGTACACATGCGCTTGCCGAAACGACAGATCGAGTGGTGGCAATTGGCACGTCAACAGGTGGCACGCAGGCTTTAGAATTTGTATTGACCTCTCTTCCTCGCGTTTCGCCAGGTATTGTGATTGTGCAACACATGCCCGAAAAATTCACAGGCGCATTTGCAGCACGATTAAACGGTTTATGCCAAATCGAAGTGCGTGAAGCGGTGAATGGAGATCGAGTTTTACCTGGACGGGCGTTGATTGCTCAAGGTGGAAAACACATGTTGCTTAAACGCAGTGGAGCGCATTATCACGTTGAAATCGTGGATGGTCCTTTGGTGACACGCCATCGTCCATCGGTTGATGTCTTGTTTCGCTCTGTGGCTAAATGCGCGGGAAAAAATGCGCTCGGCATCATTATGACGGGGATGGGCGATGATGGCGCACGCGGCTTAAAAGAAATGCACGAAATGGGAGCGCATACCTTAGGACAAGATGAAGAAACGTGCGTTGTCTACGGTATGCCAAAAGAAGCCTTTAAATTGGGTGCCGTAAATAAAGAAATTCCTTTACAGCGCATTGCTCATGAAATTGTGGCTTATGGGGGAATTGGACGATAACGCATTTTATCGTTTGAAAATAAACAGCAATGTCTTGAAAATACAGGTTTTGTTTGCGTTTTGACGGGTATTTTAAGTATAATCCGCGACCCGAAACGGCAAAATCTAAAGTTACTTCAACTTTAACCGCGTGAGTAGATAATGAGCGACGAACAACAGCAATCACAGATTAAACAACTGATCGCCAAAGGCAAGATGCAAGGCTATTTGACTTATGCTGAAGTCAATGATCACCTGCCGAGTGATCTTGCTGATCCTGAGCAAATCGAAGATATTATCAACATGATCAATGATATGGGCATTCAAGTGCATGAAGTTGCACCTGATGAAGACTCATTGATTACCGATTCTGCTGCCGTGACTACCGATGACGAAGATGCTGAAGAAGTAGCAGCGTTAGCGAGTTCAGACAGCGAATTTGGTCGCACAACTGACCCAGTGCGAATGTACATGCGCGAAATGGGTT
>JAQTOT010000028.1 GCA_028713145.1 Methylococcales bacterium | reverse complement strand
TTTATTATTTGAACTCGGCTCAGAAGAATTACCGCCAAAAAATTTATTAAAACTCAGCAATGCTTTAACCGACGGCATCGTGGCGGGGTTGAACGAAGCTGAACTCGCTTTTTCAAGCGTGAAAAGTTACGCCACACCAAGACGTTTAGCGGTTTTCATTGAAAATTTGCAAGGCGCACAAGCGGATAAAACTGTTCAAAAAAGAGGCCCAGCAGTGCAAGCGGCTTTTCAAGCTGATGGTTCGCCAAGCAAAGCGGCTCTTGCGTTCGCACAGAGTTGCGGCGTGGAATTTGACCAACTCGAACGTTTAAAAACCGACAAAGGCGAATGGCTCGCGTGTACACAAACAATTGCAGGACAAACCGCGCAACAATTGATTCCTGACATTATTCGCAAAAGCATTGCGAACTTGCCGATTGCAAAACGGATGCGTTGGGGCAATTTTGCGACTGAATTTGTCCGTCCTGTGCATTGGGCGGTGTTGCTTTATGGTGAACAAATTATTGAAACGGAAATTTTAGGTTTGCAAACAGGCAATCAAACACGCGGTCATCGTTTCCATGCGCCGCAAGCGATTACGATTTCAAAACCTGAAAATTACGCCGAAATTTTATTTTCACAAGGCAAAGTCATTGCCGATTTTGAAGCGCGTAAAAATCAGATTCGCGCCGATGCTGAAAAAGCGGCTTCGGCTGTAAATGGTATCGCGCACATTGAAGAAGATTTGCTCGAAGAAATTGCCGCGTTAAATGAATTTCCCGTGCCGATTACGGGGCATTTTGATGAACGCTTTTTGGCGTTGCCCGCTGAAGTGTTGATTACCACGATGCAGGAAAATCAAAAGTATTTCCCAGTGAAAAATGCGGATGGTTCGTTGCGTCCTTATTTTGTTACGTTCAGCAATATCGAAAGCACGCGCCCCGCTTCAATTCAAGATGGTAACGAACGGGTTGTCACACCACGTTTATCGGATGCGGAATTTTTCTGGAAACAAGACCGCCGTTATTCACTCGCCGATTTTGCACCGCGTTTAGAAACCATCGTGTTCCAAGAAAAATTGGGAACGGTCGCGCAAAAAGTACAACGTCTTGTAAAACTTGCCGAATACATCGCGCCAAAAATTAACGCTGATGTTGAACTCGCAAAACGCGCCGCCTTTTTAGCGAAAAATGATTTGATGACCGAAATGGTCGGCGAATTTGGAAACTTGCAAGGCATCATGGGGCGTTATTACGCGCTGGCAGACGGCGAAAATCCAACCGTCGCACAAGCGATTGAAGAACATTATTTGCCTAAACAAGCAGGTGGCGCGACTCCGAGCAGTGATATTGGTTGCGTTGTCGCATTGGCGGAGAAAATCGATACGTTGGCAGGGATTTTTAGCGCAGGTTTAATTCCAACTGGCGATAAAGACCCGTATGCGTTACGCCGTGCAGCGTTGGGCGTGTTACGAATTTTGATTGAACATGATTTAAAACTCGACATTCACGCGCTAGTTGAATTTGCGTTGTCGTTGTTTGCACATGAATTTGATAAAACCAAAACGCAAACGCTGGTGACAGATTTCATTTTTGAACGCCTAAAAGGTTATTGCTTAGATAAAGGTTTTACCGCTGACGAATTTGAAGCTGTTTTAGCCGTGAATCCCGCAGAACCATTAGATTTCATGCAACGTTTACAAGCCGTGAAAGCGTTTAGACAACTGCCCGAAGCCGAAAGTTTAGCGGCGGCAAATAAACGGATTTTAAATATTTTGAAAAAATCTGAATCCCCCGCCGCACAAACGGTTGGTAAATTGGTTGAACCTGTTGAAATCGAATTGCTTGAATTAGCGCAGAAATCTGCTGAAGAAATTAAACCACTTCTTGAAAAACGTGATTATCAAGCGACGCTCAATCGTTTAGCTGAATTGAAACAACCTGTTGATGCGTTTTTTGATGGGGTGATGGTGAATTGTGAGGATTTAGAACTTCGCGCTAATCGTTTAGCGTTATTGAATTTGTTATCTGAACAATTTTTAACTTGCGCGGATATTTCAAAGTTGCAAGCGTAATTCCTTACGGTGTGGAGCAATTGGCGATATTTGCCTCACTTGCTCCACATGGAATTTGGCGTGCATTTAGCGCGTATCTGTCCCTGTTGAACCGTGATTGTGACTCAAATTTGAAACACCATAAGGTTGTTTCATTTTGTCATAAACACCTTGTGTTGGCGCGAGCCAAACCATACCAGGCCCTGTAAAAGTTTGTAGCAATAATTCACCACTTACCACCGTTCCAAAAATCGATTTACTCGACATTTCCGCCTGAAAACTCACGCTTGCCGTGCGAACAAACGCAAAATTACCATCAACTGATAATTTTTCACCTGCTGCGAGTTCATAAACAACCAATTCGGTAACAGGAACAGGTGAAACTAAAACCACAACACCTGTGCCAACGGCTTGCGATTGGAAAAAACCTTCGCCGCCAAATAACGCGCTAGAAATGTTACTTTGCAATTTCGCGCTCACTTCAATACCGCCTGACGCGCAATAAAACGAACTTTTATCAAAAATCAGTCCATCGTTTTCGATATTGAACAACAAATAATGCCCAAAACTGGGTTCTAAGAAAACTTCACCGCTACCTTTAATGCGTGATTGAAACAGCGTTTCGCCTGTCAAAAATTTACGCATTAAGCCTTTTGCAATGCCGCCGCCCGTTGTCGATTCCAGTTGCAAATGCCCTTTCATGAAATACAGCGCACTGGGTTCAAGCAATAATTCACCATTTGTCAGTGTGACGCGCACCATTTTCAAATGGATGTTCGCTTGATTGGCGAAAAAAATCTTTTCCGCTACATTCAAATCATCAGAGCCAAGCAGTTTTTCATAACGTACAACATCGAAAATTGCGCCTGCCACTTGCTGACTTTCAATGACGGTAAAGTTATCTGTGCCGCTCACTTTTATAACCCAAATTCAGCAGGACTTAATGCTAATTCTTTAGCGATTTTTGTTGCGACGGCTTGTTCTTGTAAATCAAAATCCCCATCAGAAGACGCAATCGCAATCACCATCCGAATCAATAATCGTCCCGCTTCGCTGTTATTTTTCATTTTACCTAACGCTAAAAACGCTTTCGCTTCGCCGATGTCTTTGTCGAATTCAATTTGTCCGACAAAATCTTGAAACGCTTTAATCACATCGCTAGTCGTAAAAATTGATAATGCGTCGTGATTTTCAATGAACTTAATCATTTTTTGTTTTTCTTCCGACGAAATTTTGCCGTCTGCCATGGCAATTAACGCTGATCCCGCCATGGCGGCTTCTAAAAACTCTTTATTTTTGAACTTTAAGGCTTCGGTTTTAAGTTCGTTTGCTTTGGTTTTTAACTCGTTTAAAAAATCACTGAAATTCATAATTCACCTATTTAAAAAATTGAAAAATCTTCGTGTGCCGCATTGTACCTTGAAAAAAGCTCAGTTACGGCAGTAACTTTTTATGTGTATGAATCGACATCAAAATGCCAAAACCCGCGCATAACGTCACAATGGAGGTGCCACCGTAACTAATCAATGGCAACGGTACGCCAACGACGGGTAAAACGCCAATGACCATGCCGATATTCACAAACACATACACAAAAAATGTGAACGCTAAACTGCCTGCAAGCAAGCGACTGTAACTGTCTTTAGCTTGTGAGGCGATAAACAAACAACGGCTAATAATCAGCAAATACAACACCAGCAAACTCACGCAACCAAATAAACCGAATTCTTCGGCAAACACGGCAAAAATAAAATCCGTTGAACTTTCGGGCAAAAAATCGAGTTCAGATTGTGTACTGCCAAGCCAACCTTTGCCATAAACGCCGCCAGAACCAATCGCAATTTTGGATTGAATAATGTGATAACCACGCCCTAACGGGTCAGCTTCGGGATTTAAAAAAGTTAGCACACGAGCGCGTTGATAATCGTGCATAAAATGCCACAAAATCGGCGTTAAAGCGGTAAGAAACGTAGCAATACCGATAATAAACCACCACGAAAGCCCTGAAAAAAAGATAACGGCTGCGCCTGAGCTTGCAACGAGTAAAGCTGTTCCTAAATCGGGCTGTTTGGCAATGAGTAGTGTGGGCAAAATAATCAACAACGCGGCAATCAAAAGCTGTTTGGGACGTGGCGGCAATGAATACTCGGCTAGATACCACGCAATCATCATAGGCGTTGTAATTTTAATCATTTCAGACGGTTGAAAACGAAATGCTCCCAGTTCAAGCCAACGTTGTGCGCCTTTACCGATTTCGCCCAAAATTAGCACGGCAAGTAACAAAAAAATCCCCAAACTAAACAAAATGACCGACCAGCGTTTGAACTGATATGGTTCAACTTGCGCGAGCAAAATCATAAAACCAAACGCTAATGCCACTCGCGCGGCTTGACGAATCAAAACATCTAAATCTTGACCACCCGAACTGTAAAGAATCACAAAGCTTAAAATTGAAATTAACACTAGCGTGACAAATAGCGGAATATCAATGTGCAGCTTGCGTAAAAAATTCCCTAAAAATGAATGACGTTCAAATTGTTCGTGGCGCGTTTCAGCTTGCATTCAATGCTCCGCAGGTGAGAAGTAACGTATTTTTTTTGCGGCAAATTGTAACGCCTTTTTTGTGCAAAATTGGATGCCTATCCATTCGCGCAAAAACGACTTCATCTAAAATTCGTTGCAAAAAATCTTGCGATGGCATTTTGGAATTCAAAAATGCAAACCACTCACGCAAAATTAACCGCTGTTCTATTTCTGAAAACGTGAGTAATTTTGCAATGTCGAGCGATTTATCTGCATTCAAAACCGTTTGAAATTGCGTTTGTGCGATATTTGAAATTAGCACTTCTGCTTCGGCGCAATGCGTCGCGGTTCGCGCAACGGTTTTATCGAGCGACTGCCAACGCTGTTTTAATTTCGGAATAATGTCTTGGCGCAAAAAATTTCGGTCATAAATAGTGCTTTGATTACTGGGGTCTTCAATCCACGCTAATTTATTTTCTAAAGCATAGGAATTGATTTCATCTTTGCCGATATTGAGCAGTGGACGTAATAAATGTCCTTTCGCAAATGCCATTTTTTCAGGCATTCCCGCTATTCCTTTTAAACCGCTTCCGCGAAAAAGTTGCAGTAAAACGGTTTCTAATTGGTCTTCACGATGTTGCGCGATAAGTAACACATCATTTTCGCCGATTAAACTTTTAAATGCGTCGTAACGCGCATTTCGCGCGGCTTCTTCTGGACTTTCGCCGCGTTTTGCATTCGCATCAACGTGAATTTTTAAAAAGGCAACACCTAAATCCTCTGTCGTTTTTTGACAATGAATCTCCCACTCATCGGCTTCTTTTTGCAAACCATGATGAATATAAACGGCTGTGATTTGATTTTTAAACTCTGTAATTGCAGCGCAAGCGTGCAATAAAACGTGCGAATCAACGCCGCCGCTATAACCGATAAAAATGTGATTTAACACCTGATATTGCTGCAATTGCAGCAGAATTTGGTGTTGAATTTTGAGCCATGAATTTTTCAATTTTACTTACCTTGAGATTTAACAAGTCCGCACCGATAATAGCGATTTTAAATGCCTTAACAAAACGGAGATGGTATGCCAAACAGAGTTCGGTTGTGGATTTTTAGTTTATTTTTACTTAATTTTTTTAGCTTGCAAGCATGGGCGCAATTGCCTGATTTTACTGATATGGTCAAAGCAAATGGCGGCGCAGTTGTAAATATCAGTACCATGCAAAAAGTCCCAGCTGGAATCGAAGGTGGTGCAGAAATACCCCAATTTCCAGAAGGAACAATGCCACCAGAATTAGAAGAATTATTTCGCCGTTTCAATGAACAGCAACAAGGTGGCGGCGATAGTTCACCGCACGAAGCGCGTTCACTTGGTTCAGGTTTTATTATTTCAGCAGATGGTTATGTTTTGACCAATCATCACGTTGTTAAAGATGCGACTGAAATTTTGGTAAAACTCACCGATAGACGCGAATTTGTCGCTAAGTTAATCGGTTCAGATGCTCGCACCGATGTTGCCGTTTTAAAAATCGAAGCGCGTGATTTGCCCGTTGTGACCATTGGTGCGCCAGATAAATTGCAAGTTGGCGAATGGGTTTTGGCAATTGGCTCGCCATTTGGTTTTGAGCAATCTGTTACGGCAGGCATTGTGAGCGCGAAAGGGCGTAGTTTGCCTGGTGGGAATTATGTGCCATTCATTCAAACCGACGTAGCGATTAACCCAGGCAATTCAGGCGGGCCTTTGTTTAATATGGATGGCAAAGTTGTTGGGATTAACTCGCAAATTTACAGCCGCACAGGCGGTTTTATGGGCTTGTCATTTGCGATTCCTATGGACGTTGTGATGAACATCGTCGATCAAATCAAAGCAAAAGGTAAAGCCTCACACGGTTGGCTTGGCGTTCAAATTCAAGATGTGACGCGCGAACTTGCGGAATCGTTTGGAATGAAAAAACCACAAGGTGCGTTGGTTGCAAAAATTATTTCTGGCGGGCCAGCTGAAGCAGCAGGTGTACAAATTGGCGACATCATTACCGAATTCAACGGACAGTTAATTGATCATTCGGCAGATTTACCACCGATGGTAGGTGTTACGCCAATTAACGACAGCGCAACGTTAAAAATTATTCGCCAAGGTGAGCCACGCACTTTGCATTTCAATGTTGGTTTATTACCTGATGAAGATAATCCATTAGCGTCAGCAAAAACGCCAAACAAATCGCCTGAAAATCAATTAGGGATTACTGTTTCAGAATTGACACCAGATCAACGTCAGTTGTTGCAAATTCCTAAAAACGGCGTGCTAGTGCAAGAAGTCTCAAAAGGCGCATCACGCGACGCGGGGATTCAACGTGGCGATGTAATTTTACGCATTCAAAATACGGTGGTAAGAGATTTAAGCGATTTTGATAAACTCGTGAAAAAATTGCCGACAGGCGTTTCGATTGCGGTGTTAATTCAACGTCAAGGAAATCCCGTCTTTTTAGCATTAAAACTAAAATAGACGTTTCATGTGAATGAAGGGATGACGTTTTTTGTAAAGCGTTATCCCTTTAATTTTTGTGTTTTGACCTTGCGCTAAATCACGAAATCAGCCACTATCAAAACCCTTCATTACGACCACCATTTTTAATTATGATAAACATCGGCAAAATTAACACGCTCAAAATCAGCAAACAAAACAGTTCGGGCATTTTTTTAAGCGACAATTCAGGCAAGCAGGTTTTACTTGCGGATAAAAGACCGAAAAAATACGAACTAGAAGACAGTGTTGACGCGTTTGTCTTTGTTGATAGCGATGGACATTTAGCCGCTTTTAGTCACAAGCCTTTTGCACTAGTCGATGAAATTGCTTATTTGAAAGTGGTATCGGTTAATTATTACGGCGCATTTTTGGATTGGGGATTGTCGAAAGATTTACTCGTGCCATTTAGTGAGCAACATCATGAATTAGAAGTCGGACAATCTTATTTTTTTAAATTGTTTTTAGATGATAAAAATCGTATTGTGGCAACGACAAAAATTGCCCAATTTTTAGCTGATGAAATTGAAGACGGTGACTTTACGGTTGGGCAATCGGTTGATTTAATTATTGCCGATGAAACCGATTTAGGTATTAAAGCCATTGTGAACGGCAGTCATTGGGGGGTTTTGTATAAGAATGAAGTCTTTCAAACGTTGCGAAAAGGACAAAAAATCTCAGGTTTTATCAAACACATTCGAGATGATTTACGGCTCGATTTAACGTTACATCAAATTGGTTACGGTAAAGTTACATCATTAACTGATACAATTTTGCACGTCTTGCAAGACAATGGTGGCGAGTTGGCTGTTGGTGATAAAAGTGAACCTGAGCAAATTTACGCACTCTTTAGTGTGAGTAAAAAAGTATTTAAGCAAGCTATCGGTGCGCTTTACAAAGATAAAAAAATTGCCATTGAAAAGACAAAAATTCGCTTAATTTAAACAAGATAGCCCTTGATTTTAAGACTGCCAGTCACTATAAAATACGCGGCTGGGCATTTTAATAAGTAGCATTTAGAAAATAGACAAATAGGAGAGAAACTGTGCAACACCGCATAAAGTCGTTGAAAAAGCACCATCATTTAATAGAAGACGAAGCCAAACACATCGCAGACCTTATAAGCCACGCTCATGATTTTTTACACTCACTTGAAGCATTGCGTGAGGAAATTATTGTTCGAGATGAAACATTCAAAGAGGCAAAAGCAAATCGCGATAAAGAAAAAATGGAACTTTATCATCAATTAGCAAGTGAAATTAGCCAAAAATGCCTTACTTATGGAAGAGAATTATGTGAAGCCCCAATTCCTTATTGGGTTGATGGGGATTTGCCGAAAGAAAAAATTGATATTGCACGACACGCTTACGACGTGATTCGCAACAAGTTGTGTGCATCGCTAAATGTTTTTGATAGTGATTTATTGCCCAATGCCCAAACGCTCGTGCGACTTACCGAAGGTCGAATGTAAAATTTTCAGTAATAAAAACCACCTGTTTGTATGTAAAACAGGTGGTTTTTTTATGTCTAATGCGTGCGTTCAAACTCTTGCATGAAAGAAATTAACGCATCGATACCACTTTCAGGCATTGCGTTGTAAATACTCGCTCGCATTCCGCCCAACAGGCGATGTCCTTTCAATGCGTGTAATCCTGCTGTTTCTGAGGCGGTGACAAATTCTTTATTTAATGTCTCATCTAGCAAACTAAACGGAACATTCATGCGCGAGCGATATGTCGTTTCAACAGAATTACGATATAACGTTGACGCATCAATAAACGCATAAAGTTTTCTCGCTTTTGCAATGTTGCGTTGTTCGATGGCTTCAACGCCACCTTGCGCTGCTATCCATTTCAAAACTAAGCCCATCAAATACCAACTATACGTTGTTGGCGTATTGAGCATGGATTGATGTTCTGCTTGCTCGGCGTAATTAAAAACGGGCGGTACCGTTTTAGCGCATTTGCCCAATAAGTCCTCACGCACAATGACAACTGTCACACCTGCCGCACCCATATTTTTTTGACTGCCTGCGTAAATCAAACCAAATTTACTAACATCCATCGGGCGTGAAAGAATGTTTGACGACATATCGCAAACCAGCGGCAAACCTTGAATGTTAGGAATTTCATTAAATTCCACGCCGTGAATGGTTTCATTTGAGGTGTAATGCAAATACGCAGCATCGTTGTCAATTGCCCAATGAGTAACGTCTGGAATCGTCGTAAAGTTACTACTTTCGGAACTTGCACTAACGATAACGTCGCCATACGGATTAGCATCTTGAATTGCTTTTTCTGACCACGCGCCTGTTTTGATGTAGCAGGCTTTGGTTTTATCACCAAGTAAATTTTGTGGCACAAACGAAAATTGTGCTGATGCGCCGCCTTGTAAAAATAACACTTGGTAATTTTGAGGAATTTGCATTAAAGCGCGTAAATCCGCTTCTAATTCAGCGGCAATTTGCGAAAAATGTTTGCCTCGATGGCTCATTTCCATCACCGACATGCCACTGCCATGCCAATCGAGCATTTCGCTTTGTGCTTGTTTTAAAACTTCTTCAGGCAATGCCGAAGGCCCTGCGCTGAAATTGAAAATACGGGTCATAAAACTATTTTCTCCAAAAAATTATTCTACATCGTCACTTTCAATGTTTTCGACAAAACCACAGCCTTTTTGCGGACAGACCTTTTGTACACCGTGTTTTTTGCTTTCTTTGAGCGTTAAAACTGCCCAGTGACATTTTGGACAAGGTTCATTTAACGGGGCATTCCAAAGCGCGTAATCGCAAGTTGGGTAATTTTCACACGAATAAAACACTTTTCCATTGCGTGATTTACGTTTGAAAATTTGCCCTTTTTGACATTGTGGACACGTCACGCCTGTATCACTTGGTTTTTCAATGGGTTCAATGTAGCGGCAAGTTGGATAACCTGTGCAACCAATAAATTTTCCGTATTTACTGCTTTTATAAACCAGCGGTGATTTGCATTCGGGGCATTCGCGACCTTCAACAAGTTCAGGTTCGATTGCCGCAGAATCAGTCAAATTGCGAGTGTAGTTACAAGTTGGATAATCAGTGCAACCAATAAAACGTCCGTTACGTCCTAAACGAATCGATAACGCCTTGCCGCATTGCGGACAAAGTTCATCGATGGCTTCTTGCGTCACGTCTTTGCGCTGAACACTGCCTTCTTTTTCGATAACGAGTTCGCCAAACGGTTTCCAAAAATTCTCCATCAATGGAATCCACGCTTTTTCGCCTCGTGCGACCGCATCTAAATCATCTTCTAAATTTGCGGTAAAACTGTAATCAACGTATTTCGTGAAATGCTCAGTTAAAAATTTATTCACAATTCGCCCCACATCGGTGGGATGAAAACGTTTCGTTTCAAGCGTCACATATTCACGATTTTGCAAAGTCGAAATAATTGACGCATACGTTGAAGGGCGACCAATACCATATTCTTCAAGAGCTTTTACCAAACTCGCTTCGCCGTAACGCGGTGGTGGCTCGGTGAAATGTTGGGCAATTAAAATATCGTTCAATTGAACCGTATCGCCTTCATTTAAGGCGGGCAAAAAGTTTTCTTTATCGTCGCCATCTTTAGAATCGTCCTTGCCTTCAAGATAAACAGCCATGAAACCTGGGTTTGCAACTGACGAACCCGTAGCGCGAAAAACGTGTTTGCCATCAGCGCAACTCAAATCAATTGCTACGCTGTTAAGTGTTGCATGAATCATTTGGCAGGCAATAGTACGTTTCCAAATCAATTCATAAAGTTTGAATTGTTCAGCGGTTAAAAACGCTTGAATTTGACTTGGAATGTGACGCGCTGAAGTTGGACGCACCGCTTCATGGGCTTCTTGGGCGTTTTTAGATTTGGTTTTATAAACATTTGGCTCTTTCGGCACATTCGCCGCGCCGTACGTTTCGGCGATAAGTTCACGAATATCGGCAACGGCATCGATGGATAAATTTACCGAATCAGTACGCATATAAGTGATTAAACCAGCGGTTTCGCCGCCAATATCAATCCCTTCGTAAAGTTGTTGGGCAACCGTCATGGTGCGTTTGGTGGTAAAACCCAATTTTCGTGCCGCCTCTTGTTGCAGCGTAGACGTAATAAACGGCGGTGCAGGGTTGCTTTTGCGTTGTTTCTTTTCAAGTTTAGCAACGGTTAATTTGCCGTTTGCGTCATCAAGCAAAATTTGCCGCGTTTGAGTCGCTAACTCTTCATTAGTAATGCTGAATTGGGTGATTTTTTCGTCGTTCAATTGCGTTAATTTCGCTTTGAAATTTTGTTCCAACGCAAAAACAGCCGCTTCAGTTGACCAATATTCACGGCTTTGAAAGGCTTCAATTTCAAGTTCACGTTCAACAATTAAACGTAGTGCAGGACTTTGAACACGTCCCGCCGATAAACCACGACGAATTTTTTTCCAAAGCAAAGGCGATAATTTAAATCCCACTAAATAATCGAGCGCACGACGTGCTTGTTGAGCATGAACCATGTTGTAGTTAAGTTCAGCAGGCTCGGCAATTGCTTCAGTGACAGCTTTTTTGGTAATTTCGTGAAAGGCAACGCGATGAACAGTTTTATTTTTAAGCAGATTTTTTTCGTTCAAAAGTTCAAGCAAATGCCACGAAATTGCTTCACCTTCTCTATCGGGGTCAGTGGCTAAATACAGCGTATCCGCAGGTTTTAAGGCTTTGGTAATCGCTTGGATATGGCGTTGATTGCGTTCCACCACCTCATATTTCATTGCAAAATCATGTTGCGGATCAACTGCACCTTCTTTAGGAATTAAATCGCGGACATGTCCATAAGAGGCAAGCACTTGAAAATCTTTACCGAGATATTTTTCGATAGTTTTCGCTTTCGCGGGCGATTCAACAATGACGAGATTTTTGCTCATTTAATCAGTTCCATTCGATTTAAGTTTAATGCAAATAAGTAGGTAATAAGTCGTACACAATGTCTTCCATTCGTGAAAATGCGAGTTCTTCGTCGGGCTGATTGAGTAGCACAATTAAGATAATCCATTTTAATTTATCGAGTGTTAACACTTCTTCAAGTGCAATCGCGCGATCTAACACTAACTCACGGTTAATGGAGTTTAAAATTCCTGAACGTTCTAACATCAAAATTAAATCTTGGCATTCAATGTCAAGACGCTCTTTTTCAAACGGACTGAAAATACGAAATGACGACGAGGCTTGCGGCGAAATATCGCCCCCTTCAAGTGCGAGAGATTCGAGCCAATCAAAGGCACGCACTACTTCTCTATGTTCAAAACCTGCTTCGAGCAATTCGGTTTTGACTTTATCGTTATCAGGTGGAATTTCGCGCTCATCGTCCATATAGTTTTCAAACAGATACATCAGGACATCAAATATATTTTCTTTCATATTTCCAATTATTTTATGCGGATATAACAACCGCCAGCGATGGCTTCAACGTAGCCTTGAATTTCTAACATTAAAAGTTGCGAGGTTATCGAATCAACGGATTTCGACGAACTTTCGACCAAATCATCAATGGAAGTGGGATTAAACATGACTAGATTCAATAATGTTTGTTGTTCTAGGTCAAGCAATGATTGCTCAGGTTCAGCGCGTAAAGAGCTAATGCGTTGTTTATATTGGCTTAATTCTTCAATAATATCTTGCGGTGATTCGACGAGTTTTGCGCCTTCTTTAATCATGGCATTGCAGCCGCGAGAAAGTGGGCTATAAATTGAACCTGGAATAGCAAATACTTCACGATTTTGCTCTAACGCCATTCGCGCAGTAATCAATGAGCCGCTTTTTTGCGCGGCTTCAACCACTAATAAACCTTGGCACAAACCGCTGATAATGCGATTTCGTCGTGGAAAATTCGAGCCTTTTGCCAATGTTCCAGGTGGTAATTCTGAAACCATTGCGCCTGTGTTGACAATTTCTAAGGCTAAATCTTTGTTACTCGATGGATAAACGCGGTCTAAGCCTGTTCCTGCAACGGCAATCGTAAATCCCGCCGCGCTTAACGTGCCTTGATGCGCCGTTGCGTCGATTCCTAATGCTAAACCACTGGTAATGGCAAAACCGTATTTACTGAGTTCAAAAGCAAAATCAAATGCCGTTTTATTTCCCAATGCGGATGGATTCCGACTGCCGACAATGGCAATTTGTGGATAAACCAAAATTTGCGGATTGCCGCGAATAAAAAGCAGGGGAGGTGGGTCGTAAATTTCTTTTAGCGCATCGGGATACATGGGATGCGTAATTTTTAAAACGTCATTATTTGGTTGCGAAAGCCACTGCAAATCATAATCAACGAGCGACCAATCGAAATCTAAAATTGCCGCCACCAGATTTTTTTTAATATCCCAACTCAATAATTCATTTTCGGTTGCCGCGAAAATTTCTTCGGGCGAATGTTCTTCAATTAACGACGCAAAAGTGAGGCAACCAATACCTTCAATGCGTAGCAATGCAAGCCAGTATTTAATATCGTCGTCTTGGCAATTTAATGTTTTCATTTAAGTTGGTTTTTAACGTTTTTGCGTAGTTTATACGCATTGGGTAATTTGTGCGTTTTCACAATAAATGCGCCAAGTCTGTATTATTTTCAAATAACTGTTTGCGAAACGCTTCAACGGTTTGTGGATTGCGATTCTCACGCGCCACGTCAACGTAAACTTCTTGTAAAACGCGCATCGGGCGAGCGGTCAAAAAAACTAATCTATCAGCAAGAGCAATCGCTTCGCGCAAATCGTGCGTCACAAATAACACCGTGTGTGGGCGATTTTGCCAAAGTTGTTGCAACAATTCGCGTACTTCTCTTGCCATTGGCGCGTCGAGCGAAACAAATGGCTCGTCCATTAAAAGCAAATCAGGATTGATGACAAAAGCGCGAATGATTGATACACGTCGCTTCATGCCTTCGGAAAGGCTTTTCGGATAAGCGTTGGCATAATCGGTGAGTTGCATAAATTCGAGCAAATTATCAATTTGTATTTTTGGCGTAACTTTTTGATTTGCAAAAACCAATTCGATATTTTCTCGAACTGTACGCCAAGGCAATAAACACGGTTGTTGAAAGACAAAACCACAAGTGGTTTTTTGCGTTTTATTACCGATTTTAATTTCGCCTGAATAATTTGAATCTAATCCTGCAATACTGTTGAGCAACGTTGTTTTTCCACAACCTGATTGCCCAACCAAACACACAAATTCTCCCGCTTTTAAGGTCAAATCGAAATTTTCAATCGTCGGTTTTTCTGCGCCATGATGCGTTTTTTCGTGAATTTGAATGTGAACGGTCGTCATTGTTGTTTGCTCTAAAAATAAAATGGCTGGTGCGAATTTTACGTTCGCCCAGCCAATGTTAAAACAAGAAAATGATTAAACGTTAATCATCATGGTCGTCGTGATGGTTTTCATTGTGATCATCATGTTCGTTACCGTCGTCACTACCAAATGGATTATTCGACGAATTATTTGCAACCGTCACAGGTGTTGTAATCGCCGCAGTAGGTTTAGTACAACCGACAACCGAACGGGCTGCATTTTTACCTTCATATTGCAACACAATATCGCAAGTTGATGAATTAGATGGAAGTGTTGCAGACCAGGTTCCGTTAGCACTTAGCGTCAAAGGCACTGAGCCGATTAACACACCATTTTTGTCAGAAACCGTCAAATCGAATTTTTGCGCTAAAAAGTCTTTCTTTTCCGCTGCCGTTAAAATGGAATTAAGTGTCACTTTCCCGCTGAGATTTAACGCGCCATTTGCAAATTTACTGGTTGTTACGGTGAATGTTTTCACTGAGGCAGAATTGCGACTTCCCGCAGCCCAAACACGCACTTTTACCGAAACCCTATTTGAAGCGAGTTTTTGCGTGGTTTTGGTTTCTTTGGCTTGGAACGTAATCGTGAAAATTTTGTTTGCCTGTACCGCTGTTGGTGTCCATTCAAAATCAATCGAAGGCAAACCCGCCGCATCAGGATGCACTGCACTTAACTTTGAGCCTGCAACTTTGCCTAATAAAATTGTGAATTCATCTTGCTCTGCGTCATTGACAGACAACGGAATTGTGAATAATTCACCCACTGTTGCGTCCCACTGTTTCGCAACCGCGTTTAAAACAGGTTTTGTATTTTTTGTGGTAGGGCTAGGTGTCACGCAAGCTGTTTTTGCTGCATTCAACACTTGTGGTGAAACACATGTAGGTGGTGTAGTCGTTGTGGCTGGTGTGACACAAGCGGTTTTAGCCGAATTTAAAACTTGCGGACTTTTGCAAACAGGAACAGGTGTAACGCAAGTATTTGTTGCGGCATTCAAAACCTGACTGTTAGTGCAAGTTGGTGTTGGTGTTTCACACGCTGTTTTTGCAGCATTCAATACTTGTGGAGAAACACAAGTTGGCGTTGGTGTAATGCAGGCTGTTTTAGCGGCATTCAAAACCTGACCGTTAGTGCAAGTTGGAACAGGTGTGACACAAGTATTAGTTGCCGTGTTTAAAACCTGACCATTTGTACAAGTTGGAGCAGGGGTGTCGCAAGTATTGGTTGCCGTGTTTAAAACTTGTCCATTTGTGCAAGTTGGTGCTGTTGTAACTGACGTTGCTACAAACGTTCTTAAACCTGATAAGCCCCATTTATCTTTTTGATATGCGGCACTAACACCTGCTTTTAAATTACCTTTGCTTTCCCAACCTGGATTTCCACTATGACAAGTGCTGCATGAATTTATGTAGGCTGATGCACCAAATAACATATAGGCAATTTGTTCTGTCGCAAAAACAGGCTCTGCACTAAAAAGTGCTGCCAATCCTAAAACCGCACTTGCGGTTTTTAATGTATATTTTTTCATAATGATTCTCCTAAAAATTAAAAGTTATTTGTATTCAAAACTGAAATCATTTTTTCTGTCGCTTGATAATCGGTACCTGACCATAAAACGCTGCCATCGGGTTTTAAAATCGCAAAATACGGCAAGCCAATTTTTAACTGACGATGTGCGGAATTTTCACGAAATTTTTCAAATTCTGGTTCTTTATCGACGAGTTTTACTGCAACGGCTTTGGTTCGCAGAGCTTCATTTAATGCCGCATTGGTTTCAGTTGATTTTTTAAATTCCACACAGTTTGCACACCAACTTGCATAAAAATCGATAAAAATCGGTTTGCCCGTTTGCTGTGCTAATTTTTGCGCGGCATCAAAACTGCGATACCAATCAATGCCCGCTTCGGTTTCCACTAACGAGTTGGCATTCGCGCCACCTACAATTTCTGTCGCACACGCGTTTTGAATCGGTGATTTTAAAATTGGTAAATGTCCAAAACCTGCAACGATTAACCATCCGCCAATTAGCAACGAAATTGCACCAATAAAATGGGTGAATTTGTGATTTGGCTGAGCGTCAGAAGGCAATAAACTCAACACATTGCAATGCACAACGCTTATCCAAATGGCGACAACGCCCAATGTTAAAATCAACGTTGTTTGCGGCTCTACGCCAAAAACCCCCATTGCTTTGTTTAAGTAAGCGTAAGCGAAGTACAAAATCAAAAAGCCAAACGCATATTTGATTTTGTTCATCCAATAACCTGCGCGTGGCAGTTTTTTGAATTTCACCACGCTAACCAAAAAGAATGGCAAACCCACACCTAAACCAAATCCCGCCATCATGAAACTGCCTTGCAAAGAAATCGTAAATTTATCCGCAAAGGTGAGTGTTTGATTAAGCAAGGCAAGCGCGGCGGCTTTGTCAGCGATATTGTCAGCAACTTGCAAAAGTAGGGCAAAAACAATGGGACCTACGCAAGGCGAAATGACTAAACCTGCCACACTTCCCATTAAAAATGTACCTGTCAAACCACCGACGTTTGATGATTTTTGGTCTAACTGATGCACTTCGTTTTGCATAAAACCCAGTTCATAAAAACCAAGTAACGCAATGGCAAAAAAGGTAAAAAATAAGGCAAATGCTAAATTCACCCAACCTGATTGCATAAAGGTATTAAATGCACCGCCTGTCATGCCAGCCATTAAACCCAGCAACATATAAGTACAAACGATGCCAATGACATAAACCAGCGCGTGTTGTTTTTCTTTCGCTGCAACACCGTTAGCGCGACCCACAATAAACATCGAAGTAATTGGCAACATCGGATAAACACATGGCGTAGCGACTGATAACATTCCTGCAAGCAACATCAAACCAAACATGATGAACACGTTATCTTTGTTGTTTTTGAACAAGCTGAGCAATTTATCAGTGAAACTTTCGTTACTTTCAGGTTCAACTTTTTTTGCGGCTGAAACGTTTGAAAATGGCAAATCAACCGAAACGGTTTGCGGACGAAAACATTGATGTGTCACGTCATTGCAAATTTGGTATTTCACTGCGAGTGGAAAACTTGCCGCGTTCGGAGTACCAGAAATCGTTAAATCAAATTTTCCCGTGTCGCGTAACACAGTGGCTTTGACTTCTTCGTCATAAACGCCTGCGGGTCTTTTCACATCGTCAATTTTCAGCCCCGCGCCAGCTAAACTACCATTCGCATCAAACGTAATGGGAATGTACATTTGCTCTTCGCCTTTGTCTAAATAGGCGTGATGTTGCGACGGTACAGTGAAATCAATTTCAAATTGAGCGGGGATAGTGGCATTGAGTGTTTTAACTTTAATCTCAGCCGTTGGCGCATCTGCAAAAGCAAACGATATAACGCCTAGCCACAGCGTAAAAATGAGTAAATTGTTTTTCATGATTAGAATTTCAAATTGAGGGAAGCGGTGAATAAGTAATAACTAAAATCGGCAAAACTGCCCGAGTTGTTACCGCCTAATTGATACGCTGCGCTATGGTCGTAGTATTCAACGCCGCCTTGCAGTTTCATTTGTTCAATCGGTTTATTTAATTCGGTGAAGGTTTTCGCAATTTTTAAACCGCCTGAAATTGCCCCAAATCCAGCAAGACGATAATCGCTTGAATACGCATCGTAGTCTTTGCCTTTGCCCGAAAAAACAGGGGCGTAAAAATCTGCGTGATCTTGCGAGTAATAACGAAAACGCGGAATCAATTGAAAACCTGCGCCTATTGGCTGATACCAACTTAATTCTGTCGTATGTGAATTGATGCCCCAATCGTCGGTAGCAAAACGATAATCTGCGTGCAATGCAGCATTATTCAAACCTTCAAAATGGCGAACATATTGTGCGAGCCATGCAAATTGCAGTTTGTTACGCGGACGCTTGTCATTTTTAATATCAGAAAGACGCAACGGATTTGCAACATCATAAAAAAACACTTGTTTGTACGGGTCAGACAAGTAGCCGTCGCTATAATTGACGGTCATATTGAGTTGCAATAATGAATCTTTATCGAGAATCTGCGACACACCAAGCAGATATTGTTGACTGGTTTTGTGGCAATTTGCACTGCGGACATCGCCTGTTTCTTTGTTTGTCACAATACCTGTGCCGCAATCTTGATTCACATTTGATGGTTCAACTACATCAAACGCCACACTGCTGCCTAAATTCAAAGTTGTTAATTTTTTATTAAAATCAACACTCAAATTCGTATTGATAAAACGTGAGGTGTAATCTTGTTCTTGAGAAAAACCACCACCAAAATTGAGAGCCGCATTTTCAAAAAAATACGTCAAACTTGAATTCACGCCATCACGCTGGTCTTGAATTGATGCACCGCTTAACGTTTGAATGATATTGCCTTTGGCATCTTTTTTATTGTATTTGGGCGAAGCACCTGAAATCACATCCCGCACCGCACTTGCCGCAAAAGTCATAGACTTGCCAATCGGGGCAGAAATCGCAGTTTCAAAAATGTCGACATTCATGCGATTGCCGCTTTCTGAATAATTTCCGTGTTGAAAATCAAAGTTGTAATCTTCTTCCACGCGCCCAGCTTGTGCATCTTGCATCACGCCTGTTAATGCT
This sequence comes from Methylococcales bacterium, assembly GCA_028713145.1. Classification (GTDB taxonomy): domain Bacteria; phylum Pseudomonadota; class Gammaproteobacteria; order Methylococcales; family Methylomonadaceae; genus UBA10906. The sequence continues at coordinate 358 of JAQTOT010000028.1, read as the reverse complement.
AACGCGGCTAAATTTAATTTAGCCAGCGCGTTTATCGTTTTATTTTTTTTCATCAGAATTTCCTAATTGCATCCACATCCACCGCCGCCACCGCCATAACCACCGCTTGCTGCTTCTTTACTGAATGCGGTGTGTTGACGCAAGCCAAATTCCATTGGGTCGGGCGTTAATGCCATCTGTGGTAATGCTAAATTTCCGCGTTGACGCGGCAAAACGTCTGTGCAAGCCGTTAAGCTAATTAACAAAAAGAGTGTGAGAAATTTCATTTTTTCGCCAAAAGTTCAGTAATTTTTGTTTCGATTTCTTTAATATCGTCACTGTTAAAACCGTGATGAATTTTTTGCACTACGCCGTTTTT
>JAQTOT010000191.1 GCA_028713145.1 Methylococcales bacterium | reverse complement strand
GGTATTATTAGAATCGGTGCCGAAGTTTCAAGCGGCGATATTTTGGTCGGCAAGATTACCCCGAAGGGAGAAACGACTTTATCGGCGGAAGAAAAATTATTGCGTGCGATTTTCGGTGAAAAAGCGGCTGACGTGAAAGATACCTCGTTGCGTGTACCTGGAAGTATTGAAGGTACAGTTATCGACGTGCAAGTTTTCACTCGTGACGGCGTGAAAAAAGACAAACGCGCTTTGGACATCGAACAAGAACAAATCAAAAGTTATCGCAAAGATTTAGACGACCAACTCAAAATTATGGAAGGCGACATTTTTGCTCGCGTTGCCAAAGATTTGGTTGGAAAAGTCGCGCAAGCAGGCAAAGATTTGAGCGCAGGCGACGAGTTGACGGCGAAATATCTGAAAAATTTAAAACCGTCAGATTGGTTCAAACTCAGAATGAAAGATGATGAGTTGAATACGTTGCTTGCTGCAACCGAAAAACAAATCGAGCAACAACGCAAAGATTTCGACGCGAAATTCGAAGACAAAAAACGCAAAATCACGATGGGTGACGATTTACCACCTGGCGTTTTGAAAATGGTGAAAGTGTATTTGGCGGTAAAACGTCGCATTCAACCAGGTGACAAAATGGCGGGGCGACACGGAAATAAAGGTGTTATCTCAATGATTCGCCCAATTGAAGATATGCCATACACCGCTGACGGCAACCCTGTTGACATCGTTTTGAATCCGCTTGGCGTACCTTCGCGGATGAACGTTGGTCAGGTTTTAGAAACGCATTTAGGCTGGGCTGCAAAAGGTTTAGGTAAAAAAATCGGCAAAATGCTCGAAGCGAAATATGACGAATCAAAAGCAAAAGTAAAAGCAATTCGAGAATATCTCGACCAAATTTATAATTGCAGTGGTCGCAAAGAAGATTTGAAATCGTTTAGCGATGCTGAAATTTTAGAAATGGCGCATAACTTAGTTTCTGGTGTTCCAATGGCAACGCCTGTCTTCGATGGTGCAGACGAAGAAGATATTCGTGCGATGTTGCGTTTGGCTGATTTGCCAGAAGATGGTCAAACCGTGCTTTATGACGGTTTAACAGGTGAACCATTTGAACGCAAAGTGACCGTCGGTTACATGTATATGTTGAAATTGAACCATTTGGTTGATGACAAAATGCACGCGCGTTCGACTGGCCCTTACAGCTTGGTGACGCAACAACCGTTAGGTGGTAAAGCGCAATTCGGTGGTCAGCGTTTCGGTGAGATGGAAGTCTGGGCGTTACAAGCCTACGGCGCAGCGTATACATTGCAAGAAATGCTCACCGTCAAATCTGACGACGTAACGGGTAGAACACGCATGTACAAAAATATCGTCGATGGCGACCACAAGATGGAAGCGGGAATGCCTGAATCGTTTAATGTTTTATTAAAAGAAATTCGTTCATTAGCGGTCAATATCGAATTAGAACGAGAATAAACGAGGCAAAAAAAGCGGCAAGTTTTGATATTGCCGCTTTTGTCACACCTTCCTTTTAAACGTATTTTAAAGAGGACAAGCTCTTGAAAGATTTAATGAATTTCTTAAAACGTCAAAATCGTGCGGAAGATTTTGATGCAATTAAAATTGGTTTAGCTTCACCTGAAGTGATTCGTTCGTGGTCTTACGGCGAAGTGAAAAAACCTGAAACTATCAATTACCGTACGTTCAAACCAGAACGTGACGGATTATTTTGCGCGAAAATTTTTGGCCCTGTTAGCGATTACGAATGTTTGTGTGGCAAATACAAACGCTTGAAACATCGCGGCGTAATTTGCGAAAAATGCGGCGTTGAAGTGACGTTGTCAAAAGTGCGTCGTGAACGCATGGGGCATATTGATTTAGCAAGCCCTGTTGCACACATTTGGTTTTTAAAATCATTGCCTTCGCGCATTGCATTATTGCTTGACATGACATTGCGTGAAATTGAGCGCGTGCTTTATTTCGAATCATTTGTGATTCTTGAACCAGGTGACACATCATTGACCAAAGGCTCTTTGCTCACTGATGATGAATACATGGATTATCAAGAGCAATTTGGTGATGAATTTGTGGCAAAAATGGGTGCAGAAGCCATTTTTGATTTGCTCAAAGCCATCGATTTGAAAGCAGAAGTTGAAGTTTTAAAACAAGAAATCAATTCAACCAGTTCAGAAACAAAAATCAAAAAATATGCAAAACGCCTCAAAGTGATGAGTGCGTTGCTTGCGTCAAATAATCGTCCAGAATGGATGATTTTGAATGTATTGCCTGTTTTACCACCTGAATTGCGCCCACTTGTGCCGCTTGATGGTGGACGTTTTGCAACGTCGGATTTGAACGATTTATACCGTCGTGTGATTAACCGTAACAACCGTTTGAATCGTTTATTAGATTTGAGTGCGCCAGACATTATCGTGCGTAACGAAAAACGAATGTTGCAAGAATCAGTTGATGCGTTACTCGATAACGGTCGTCGTGGTCGTGCGATTACGGGGACAAATCGTCGTCCGTTGAAATCGCTTGCTGACATGATTAAAGGCAAACAAGGACGTTTCCGTCAAAACTTACTTGGAAAACGAGTCGATTATTCAGGTCGTTCGGTAATTGTTGTTGGCCCGTCGTTGCGTTTGCATCAATGTGGTTTACCGAAAAAAATGGCATTGGAATTATTCAAACCTTTTATTTTCAGTAAATTACAATCGCGCGGTCATGCGACAACGATTAAAGCTGCGAAAAAAATGGTGGAACGTGAAGGTGCGGAAGTTTGGGATATTCTCGAAGAAGTCATTCGTGAACATCCAATTATGCTTAACCGTGCGCCGACATTGCATCGTTTGGGTATTCAAGCCTTTGAACCGACGTTGATTGAAGGTAAAGCGATTCAGTTGCATCCTTTGGTTTGTTGCGCGTTCAACGCGGACTTTGACGGCGATCAAATGGCGGTTCACGTTCCATTATCGATTGAGGCGCAATTAGAAGCGCGGACATTGATGATGGCAACGAATAACATTTTGTCACCTGCAAACGGTGAACCTGTTATCAATCCATCGCAAGACGTGGTTTTAGGGCTTTACTACATTAGCCGCGAAAAAATGAATGCGCTTGGTAACGGCAGTATTTTTGTCAGCGTTGGCGAAGTGCATAAAGCCTTGATGGAAAAATCGGTCGAATTACAAACTAAAATTCAATTACGAATCACGCAAAAATCGACTGATAAAGCAGGTGTTGTGAGCTATGAAACCCGCCGTGTTGAAACAACGGTTGGACGTGCGTTGATTTGGGAAGTAATTCCTGAAGGAATGCCGTTTGATTTGGTTAATTGCGATATGACGAAAAAGAACATTTCGCGCTTGATTAACCATGGTTATCGCTATATGGGTAACAAAGACACCGTTGTGTTAGCGGATCAGTTGATGTACTTAGGTTTCAGATATGCGACTCGTTCGGGCGTGTCATTTGGTATTGAAGACATGGTTATTCCTGCTAAAAAAGAAGCTATTTTGGCTTCTTCAAATGCGGAAGTGAACGAAATTCAAACCCAATATGCAAATGGTTTAGTGACTGACGGCGAACGATATAACAAAGTTGTCGATATTTGGTCACACGCGAATGATCAAATTGCGAAAGTGATGATGGAAGGGTTGGGTAAAGAATCTTACATTGACGAAAATGGCGAAACCAAAGAACAAAAATCATTTAATTCTGTGTTCATGATGGCAGAATCAGGTGCGAGGGGTTCTGCGGCGCAGATTCGTCAGCTTGCTGGGATGCGTGGTTTGATGGCAAAACCAGACGGTTCGATTATCGAAACCCCAATTACCGCTAACTTCCGTGAAGGTTTGGACGTTTTACAATACTTTATTTCGACTCATGGTGCGCGTAAAGGTTTGGCGGATACCGCGTTGAAAACGGCGAACTCGGGTTATTTAACACGTCGTTTGGTTGACGTGGCGCAAGATTTAGTCATCAGTTCTCAAGATTGCGGCACAACAAGCGGCTTGTCGATGAATCCAATTATCGAAGGTGGCGATGTTGTTGAACCATTGTCAGAACGTGTTTTGGGGCGTGTTGCCGCAATCGATGTGTTGGACAAATCTGGTCAAAACGTAATTGCACCACGCGGTACATTGCTTGATGAAGATTGGGTTGCCATTCTTGAGCAACACAGTGTTGATCACGTTGTTGTTCGTTCTATTATTACTTGTGAAAATCGTCATGGCGTTTGCGCGAAATGTTATGGTCGTGACTTAGGTCGTGGACATTTGGTGAATATCGGTGAAGCGGTTGGCGTTATTGCAGCACAATCGATTGGCGAACCAGGAACACAGCTCACCATGCGTACTTTCCATATTGGGGGGGCGGCTTCTCGTGCTGCAGCGATTAGTAACGTACAAGTTAAATCATCAGGTTCAGTGCGCTTAAGTAATTTGAAAAGCGTTGTGAATCGTGAAGGTAACTTAGTTGCAGTTTCTCGTTCGGGTGAAGTTGGTGTGGTTGACGAGTACGGTCGTGAACGTGAACGTCACAAAATTCCTTACGGTGCGGTACTTTCTAAGAAAGAAGGTGATCACGTCGA